>NZ_AWXL01000018.1:0-38048 GCF_000485845.1 Rickettsia gravesii BWI-1
AAATAGAATGGCTTTCTCCCGACCCGCCGCTGATAAGAACGAGATCTTTATTGTTTTCTATATCCGATTCAATATATGAAGGGTGTACTTTTACCAGCTGATTTTCAGAATCAAATAGATAATTTGTTACAGTTCCATTAGGATTTTTCTTTATTAAGCATTCATAATAATGACCTTCTTCATCATGACCGGTTTTTATAACTGTAAATTCACTGTATTTTTCTCCTACTTTAACAGTAATAATTTGCCCATATTTGTGCGGTATTACTTTTTGTTCATTTTGTCTATAAAATTTTATTTTTGCCGTATTTTTATCAGCACTTTCTATTTCGATTTTTATTTTATGACTTTCAAAACTCTCTATATTATATTTTGCTTTTAATTCATCATATTGCTTCTTTTCAGCACTTACAAAATGCTTTCCTACTATATTTAATATTTCCGTTACCAGCTTGTTACCCTCATCTACATTTGATATAAGCTCTTTAGCAACAGGTTGATATAACTCTGAAGGAGTATTACGCCCTACATGTATACCAACAATTTTTGATACCACCCTTTTAAATTTATGATCATTCTCTAATGCTGATTAGATCACTTCTAAAAGATCTATTTCATCTGTTTCGCTATATGAACTTAAGACCTTTAGAATACTACTTGCCGGTAAGATTTAAAAAATTTTTCATTGCATTTGGCTGTATTCCTTTCTCAGGTTTTTCAGTATTAAAACTATTACTATTAAAAAATTCATTTACCACTGCTTCATATTTAGTTGCTAAATTTCCATAAAAATTTAAAGATTTAGTAATATCAAAATTCTTAAATAGCTCAGCAGTTTTGCTTATTTCTCTCACTATAGTTGTGACATGATTACTCCTTTTTTAATAATATAACTTTTACTATAATATGCATTTAAAATACATATTATAGTAACTAGACTTATATAGACGTTTTTTTTGTATATTCAAGGTAAAAATAAATAAAATTTTTATGCAGTTAACAAGTTTTACCGACTACGAATTACGTAGCCTTATATATCTTGCTTCAAAACCGGAAAGAATTTGTAGTGTAAAAGAGATATCAGAGTACTATAATATTTCCCTTAATCATTTGATAAAAGTAATTCATAGATTAGTACAATTAGGATATATTAATAGTAGTAAAGGAAAAGGGGGAGGAATTAAGCTAGCATTTAGCCCTTCTTCCATGAAGTTGGGAGATATAATAGAAAAATTAGAACCTAATATGGATATA
Source organism: Rickettsia gravesii BWI-1 (assembly GCF_000485845.1). Lineage (NCBI taxonomy): Bacteria > Pseudomonadati > Pseudomonadota > Alphaproteobacteria > Rickettsiales > Rickettsiaceae > Rickettsia > Rickettsia gravesii. The sequence goes on from NZ_AWXL01000018.1 coordinate 1,255, forward strand.
GTAGAATGTTTCAATAAAAATACTAATAGCTGCAGCATTACAAATTCATGCCAATTTAAACATTTTATTAAAGAAGCAAGTGAAGCATTTATAAAAACATTGAATAATTATACATTAGAAGATGCAATGATTACTAAAACAATTCAAATTAAGGATAAACTATAGAAAAATAACCGTTTTTCTTTTTCCGCATATTAAAAACTCTTGATTCCCCTTAGCTCCTAGTATTGGACTTGCTATTATACCGAATATTTTAAAATTATGCTCTTTCTCAAGCCAATCTTTGATTTTATCGCATACTTTTTGATGTAAGAGAGGATTTTTAATAATCCCTCCCTGCTCTACTTCATGCTTTTCGACCTCAAACTGCGGTTTTATTAAAGCAATAAGCATGCAATCTTCTTTAACTAAATTTAGTGTAGTCGGTAATATAGTAGTTAAACTAATAAAGCTGGCATCGCAAACAATTAAATCAGGCTTCGTTATTATTTGTTTATCGGTTAAATATCGTGCATTAGTCTTCTCAAGCACCTTAATGTGTGGATTGTCGCGTAATTTAGGATGAAGTTCGCCATAACCGACATCTACAGCAAAAATTAATTTTGCTTTACGCTCAAGTAACACTTCCGTAAAACCGCCGGTGCTACTACCGATATCAATACAAACTAAATTTTCGGGATCAATTTTAAAATAATCCAAAGCGGCAATTAATTTTAATGCCCCTCTTGAAACATAACTATGCTTCGGTAGCTTTACCTTAATGTCGGTGTCATTTATATTAACCTGTATCCCAGGCTTAATTAACTGCTCATGCTTATTATGCACTTTACCTTGGATAATCAAGCTTCGTGCTATGGTAATATCTGTTACAAAACCTTTTTGCAGCAAATATTCATCAAGCCTTATTTTAGTCATTACTGTTTAAATTTGAATTTAACTTATGTTATAAGGGCTCATTAGATAGAAAATATACAATAATGCTGCAACTGAAGGGAGCATGGTAATCTAGAAAAATATTCAAACCCTAACCAATATATGTCTTTTCTTACCGGCAGAGAGCTTTATAACATTTTTATCGAGTAAGAAATTAGTGTTAATTATCATATTTTCATCTTCGACTAATCTATCATTTATCTTAGCACCATTCCCTCTTATAAGCTTGCGTGCTTCCGATTTAGAAGTAGCAAGCCCTGCTTCATGAAATAATTCATATGCACTAATACCTGCTTGTAATACTTCCTGCTCTAAAACAACGGTAGGTAAATTCTCATCGATTTGTCCTTCTTCAAATATCTTTACTGCAGTTTCTAGAGCTGATTTTGCTGCCTGCTCCGAGTGACAAAGCTTAGTTAGCTCATAAGCAAGCTGTTTTTTAGCTGCATTAATATCTTCGGCCGCTAAACTCTCAAACCTATTAAGCTCTTCTTGAGTGAACTCGCTATATAATTTGGCAAATCTAATTATGTCGGCATCTTCGCAGTTACGCCAATATTGGTAATAATCATACGGGCTTAACAAATCTTCATTAAGCCATACCGCTCCCGCAGCAGTCTTGCCCATCTTAGCACCGGAACTAGTCGTAAGTAGCGGTGTCGTCATACCGAATACTTCTTTGCCGTTTATTTTACGAATTAAATCCGCTCCCATTACGATATTGCCCCACTGATCACTACCGCCAAGCTGCAAGCTACAATTGTAATGCTTGCTTAAATAGTAAAAATCATAGGCTTGCAATAACATATAGTTAAATTCTAAGAAGCTTAAATGCTGCTCACGCTCAAGCCTTAGTTTTACCGAATCCATAGTCAACATACGGTTTACCGAGAAATAGCTACCGAAATCCCGTAAAAAATCTAGATAATTGAACGAATCTAACCACTCTGCATTATTCAGCATAATAGCATCACTTTTACCGTCACCGAATTTGATAAACTTCGACAAAGATTTTTTAATACCTTCGGCATTTTTAGCTATATCTTCTTTGCTTAAAATTTTGCGTACTTTGTCTTTCCAAGTAGGATCACCGATTTTACTCGTACCGCCACCGATAATTACAATAGGCTTATGCCCGTGCTGCTGAAGCAATCGCAGAATCATTATCTGCATTAAACTACCGATATGGAGTGATGTAGCAGTACAGTCAAAGCCTATATACGCAGCTATTTTTGTTTCTTTCGTTATAGCAGTTAACCGATCCAAATCGGTACATTGATGGAAATATCCTTTATTTATAAATTCTTCTATAAAACGCATATATTATTTCTTATTTTTTAAAAATTCCTTTTTTGCTTTTCTGCTAGGAAATAAAGTGTTAAGGAAAATAGCATCTTTATCACCTTTTATATAAAGTACTGCATATACTTGCGCAATCATTCGCACATATAAAATTTTTGACCTTTATATTTCTCGTGATTATGATGTAATTTAATATCTAATAAATTACCGTCAGCAATCGACTGTATTATTTCTTCAAAGCCTATACCATGCTCATGCAATAACTTAACGTTCTTTTCATGATTATATCTATACTTGATCATAATATTTAGAGTTTAGTAGCGTCTGAATGAATTAACATATTAAGATAGGTCTGATAAGGCAAACCATGCTTAGAAGCTTTAATTTTTATTGCTTCTATGTCATGTTCTGCAATCCTAATAGTAACAGATCTTTTTTTACTAAGATGTGCTTTTGCAAATTTTTGAAGCAAAGCTATTTCACTTCTATCATCAATTTTTTGCTGCTTTTCAAAATTATCTTCAATATCTTGTTCGTAAGAATCTAGTTTGATACTCATAATACAACCATTTTCAATGGTATAAAAAATGTAAGTACTTTGTCAATACTTGATATATTAGATTATCATGCGAATAGTTGTAAATTTATACATTGGATTTTGTGAAAGAAATTTAATTTAATCTATTTTTTAGTTCTCTTTGCATCATAGGAAGTAAAATATAAATCAAAACAGGTAATAAAGCAAATTTAAGCAAAAGTGTAAAATTAAATAATATTGTTGAATTTTTTATTATAGGAAAAGTTTTATAAAAAAAGAATAACAGAATGAAACTAATAATCATACCTATAGTTTTTTGAGCATTATTTAAGATCAAATCAGAATTATATTTAAAACAAATATATACGATACCATCACCCAATAAAGTTCCTATTGGTAATAAAAGCAGTAAGGGAAGAAAACTGTCTTTCCATAAAAAGAAACATATACCTATCACAAAAGCCAATATACAATAATAAGATTTAGCACTATTTTCCCATCTACTTATTTGTGCTTGCATAAAATTACTTCTATAAACTAAAACAATTAACACTCCAAAAATCATACCACCTATAACATCATATATACTATGCACTCTAAGATATAGGCGTGAAAGCATAATATTAATAATCATTGTGATAGATATTATTTTTAACGTTTTTGAATTAAATGATAAAAATATTATCATAAAGAAAACAGTAGCCACCTGTACATCTCCACTAGGGAAACCAAATGATCCATCATTAATAGGTAACATATGTAATGTACTAGGCGGACGAGGAATAGAAAAAGCCTTTTTAATAATAACATTCAATAATGTTACAAATGATATAAGCCAACCTAAATCCAAAAATAATCTCTTTCTTGGATTTAACCAGTAAGCAATCGCAATAATTGTAATGTAAAAATAATCACTAGCGAAAAAGGGAAATATTTTAAACCAGCTAGTTAACATTTCACTTCTAAAATTCAATCTCCATTCAAGATTTATTTTAAATAACATCATTACATATAATATTTTTTAGAATAGTATAGACAAACCACATATGAGATAGACTATCAATGATAGAATATGGTTGTTAGGTATTGTAGTAAAAAATTAATATTCTCTCTTGACATGCGACAGTCTATTAGTGCGTAATGCACTTAAGACAAAAAAAGGAACTATCAATAACGCATTATAATATTCAGTTAGAATATATTAATTGATTATTACTTTTTTAGGTAAAAATTAAATTTAATCAAAATTTTTAAAGGGGAAAAATTATGTTTAGCTATCTATATTAAATACAGTTTCTAATAACATCTCACCTGACAAAGTAGTAAATAATTTGACTACATATGTAGGAGTAAAAGTGTCTGAAGCAACATTTGAGTATTTTGCTAATGCTATAGCTCATTTTGCAAATGCTACAGAAGCTGCTGTAGGTTGTGCAACATCTGCTGCTACAGCAGCCGGTTACGGTTATAAAGTACTTGGTAGTGCTTTTATGGGTGCTTGTGCTTATGAAGTAGTAACCGGTAAAGTAATGACAGGACACGCTTTTGGATGGGCTATGCCTACATTTGTAAAAGCAGCAATATCAACGGCTGCATGGGGATTTTATGCTCATCCTACAGTTGCTATGGGAATTTGTGTTGGAGCAGCTCTTGCATATTCGCCGGAGAACACATTTGAGTTATTAAAAAATACTACTTATACAGGAATAGAAGCAGCAAAATTTGCTTATGAAAATACAGCAGGGATAGTAAACGGAATAGCCGGCTTAGCTCATCTTGTGTATGATAACTTACCAAGCTACAGTGACACTCCTCAAGTGGATCTAGCCGGTAGCATAGAAATTTCATGGGTAGATGCTGTTGCATAAATCTCTAAAATAGCCAATAACTAAAAAAGCTGATTATGTCATTCCTGCAAACCAGGAACGTTGTTGCATAAATCGGCGTCATTCCCGTGGGGCATTGCCTGTGTGGATCGATTTCCTGTTGTCATACCGTGGCTTGACCACGGTATCCATAAATATGATAAAAAAATACTAGTATTTTTAACTGGACCCAGCAGATACAAGCTACGGGGTGACAATGGTGGAATTGATCTACGCAGGCAATGTCTTCCTGCAACAGCGGGAACCCTCAGTGTCTTAAGTTATTTTTTTGGATACCGTGGTCAAGCCACGGTATGACAACAGGAAATCGATCCACACAGGCAATGCCCCACGGGAATGACATAGAATAAAAACTGTCCAGTTACCTTACTGATATCTGTTATATTTTATAATAAAAAAATTTTATTTCGTTGTTTTTAAATACATCTTTTTTATTCCTAAAACCCTTTTTCAAAGAGCTACAGGAAAAATTAATATTACCGGCTTGAGCCGTGTCTGGTCCTTCATTTTTATTTTCTCTATATCCTTACTACTTGGTACTACAACGGCAATATGCCCTGCTCTTTTTGGATTAGCATTTTTATACACGGGGATACAACAAAATATCCTTGATTAGCAAATTTTTGTGCTTGAATAAAACTATCATCACGATTTCCTGCTTTAACAAAATATCATCCGTTCTTTATTCCGTCTGTTTCAAGCCACTCAGCTTGCTTATTTGATAAAGTAGGTATAAATTCTTTATCGCTTTCAGGATGAGGAAGTAGAGACTGATGTGGAAGCACCAAGGCTGCACTAGCAGCATACGCAAAACAACTACAATGAGTCAAACACTTTAACTTAGGAGAATTATATTTTTCTGTTTCTTCTAATAAAGTCTCTCCCGACTTACAATTTATTACATTACCTTTCTACCACTTTTCCTCAACATTTAAAGAGTTAATTACCGCTAAATTTTTTTTAGCACTTTCCGATATATTGTCTGCTTGTGCAGTCATATTAATCCAAAGTAAGTAAATTATGATTAATTTTATTTTATTCATTTTTTTCTCATATCAATTTATGAACCTCTATATACAATATATAATATGATAATTCAACTATTAATTGTAATTTTTATATTTTATTGTTCAGAGAAACATAAGAACACTCTATGTTTCTTGACAAATGCTATGCTTTTATATATGCTTCTTCGTATGTTAGCAACAAGAAATAAGGCTTAGAAATAAGTACTTCAAACTTAGCACCCGTAGCTCAATTGGATAGAGTATATGACTACGGATCATAAGGTTAGGGGTTCGACTCCTCTCGGGTGCACCATTCTTCAATTTCTTTCACTTTTATGAATGAATAAAACGGCGGACACAGCATAAAATCAAGCTTTTCAGGTTTAAGTGTTAGGTTAGCAAAAACTAAAGGTGGTAGAAAAACGATGCGGGCAGCATTATATATGGCAGCTGTTACGTCTGTAAGATATAATTCTGCAGTTAAACCTTTTTATAAAAGACTTGTAGAAAAAGGAAAAGCCAAAAAGTTAGCTCTTATCTTGACTTCTTAAACACAATTACCTATGTAAAGGATAAAGAACTTAAAGGCTTAGTTAAATACCGTAAGCTGGAACAGACTATATATTTTGAGCGAGGTGGATTTAGCTTTACCAAGTGAGATTTAAGCAAGAAAGAAACACATTTATTCCTGGGAAATAAAGATTTTTCTTCTATATAGAGTTATCTCCCAGTTGAGATATTTCTTTTTGACTGATCGTTTAAAGCTTTCCGTTGTACCATACTATTACCTTTAGTGCTTGCTCTTATGTTAACCATTCTTGTTGGAATGGCACTTCCAATATTTAAAGCTTTCTGTAGTATTTTTCTAGGTATGTGGCTAAATCCTATATCATGTTTTTTACTGTTTTCTAAGTTTTTCTCTAAATTAACCAGATGACTAGAGCCGACACTTGCAATTACATTATATCCTTTACCACGAATCTAATTAATTACGCTCGTCATATATTGTTCACTATTCTCATTATAAAGCGGTGTATCTTTTTAGTGTTCTAGATTTTTACCTTCTAAACTGATAATTTTAATTTTATTTTCTTTAGCTATCTTATATAAAAGAGCATCTTGTAATATAGGTGTATTTTCTAGTGCTGCAGGTAGTTTTATAGGAGTATCAGGATTTTTTTCATTATACCTTTCATACCGAGATTTTCGCCATATTGCTTACGTTCAATAGCTATTACCGTATTTTTATTAATAGTACCTGCTTGAATTTCAGCGATTAGTGCTTTAGTGTTATTAGTATGATCAGTTAAATGATTATGTTCTGCTCTAATTTCTACTGAGCCTGTTTTTGCAGCTGCTTTTGTATCAATTGCTTTAAAATCTATATTTGCCGTAATTACCGCTTCCCTATCAAACTTATTCAGTAATTCTTTATTATCATTTACAGCCGCTAAACGCTCGGTTCAATTATATTTTCCATTTACATTTAGCTCTTCTTGTAATAATAAATTAGTAAGGTTTTCTTTTCCGCCGCGAGTAAGATTACTAAATTTCAAGTTTTTGACTAGATCAAAAAGTATGGGCATTACCTCATCAAAGTTGCTTACTTTAAGTTTTTTACTTAACTGCTTCTTAACACTGCTATTAAGTGCCTCATCTTCGCTATCACTTAGCGTTAACTCTTCATTCTCACTGGCACTATGTTTGCGTTTATTTGTATTTATGCTAGAATTTTTACGTGGCGACTCATTATCGGTAGGTAATATGTTCCTATTAAATATTAGTTCTTCCTCACTACTGCTGCTAGATAATAAGTCTTGAGAAGCGCTAGAGCTTTTACTTTGCAATTCCTCAATACTGTTAGGTGTAGAGCTCATTTCATCACTTTCTACATCATCAGTAGCAACAGAGCTTGGAGTATCTTGAGGTGAGCTGCCAAGTGGTTGAAAGCAGGAAGAAGTAGGATTTAGGCTTTTTGAAGGGACTGCCATAATGTTATCATAAAAATTTATAGGTTTACGGATTATACTTAGTGCTTCGTCGCTGTTATTATATTTTTCTAGGTTTTCATTTTTTTGCTTGAGGATTTTATTTTCTGCTTTTAAATCAGCTATCGTTTCATTAGATTCAGGTGGGGGTGTAGTTTGTATATCCTCATCACTACTATTAGGACTTAACTGATGATTAGAGTCTCCTGGAGAATTTATATCCTTATTTTGTGTGTTAAAATATAGATTCAGTGTTTCTTTATCACTATTCCTAGGACTCAAATGAGAAGATAAATTGAGAGGATTTACATGTGAAGTCGGCTGGGATACACTCATTATATATTCTGCTATTATTTCTTCTAGGGAATCGTAATTAACATTCAGAGCATCTGGTAGATTAACAACATCAGATTTATAAGCAACTTTTAAATTTATCTTAATTTCCTCAATATTCTTTTTTTCAATATGTGATGTTAGTTTTATCAGGAGTTACAGTATAACTTACTCCTTCCATAGGCTTAGTCTCTTTTGATTCATCATATGATATACCAAGAACTTTCTCTAATTTTTCTTTTACCGACTTTGCATTGCTTATAGGAGTAGATATTTGATATTTATAGCTATACTCACCTGATTTTTCTTTTATTCCCACAAGGTCCAAATATAATTTAGGCTTATTATATTTAGTAGTCGAGAATATACTATCTAATATTTCACAGTTCTCCATGCCTAATATTGTTTGAAGCATTTTAAGTTCTTCTTTATTGTAGTCAGAGATGTGTTTCGTTAACTGTGATTCTATCTTCTGATCAAGTAACTGATTATATGTACCAATTACATATTTTTTAGGAAATGGATCATTTCTTGCTGCTTGTGCTTCAGTAAAAGGGCACAATCCCCAAGTTTTAAAATTTTCAATAAAATTTTTTCTTTTATTATCATTGATAACATTTTGATATATTATTTGGGCATTTTTTAAAGTATATATACCACAATTAACATCAACGCCCTTATTAGTTAAATGTCCTACTTGTTCTTTTGAGTTATTTACAATGGGTTTTACAGTTTGACCATTAGAATACATTTCTGCCGCTTTCTGAATATCTTTTGGACAATCACCTCCCATAGAAGCTTTATAAAGTAGTACCACTTGACAAAGCTTGTCCAATGTCCTATCCCTCCAGGTATATGATAAATTCCTATTATAGGCTTTTCTTTGGTTAATTTTGGAAATGACTCTTGTATATTTTTTATGTTTTCACTCCTCATTTCATAATCTGGATCATTTTGATCTTGGAAAAAAATTGCTAAATTAGTTTTTGTTTCATCTGTTAATTCCGGAACGATTGTTTTAATATAACGAACCTCATCAAGATATTTAGTATCATTTTTTTTGTTATAAGCATTCTCTTTGTCTTCTGCAGTAATACCGTTAGATTTACTATTTGCTCCTTTTCCTTTATTTAGCTGTTGTTTTTCTGAAATAAGAAGTTGAAGAAATTCTACCGACACATCAGGATGTCTTAACAGCTCCTGGTATAACCCATCTGCTGAAAGATTTTTTATGGTATTTTCTTGTGCATAAACAAGGTCTGCTTTTGTTTTTTCAAAAGCTAAATTTTGACTTTTCAGTTGCTTCACTGCATCGTTTCTTCAGCTTGCAATTTCCTCCAAGTGTAGTAGGTACATTTGGTTGTATTGTAGAAATGATAGGCTGTATTTGTGCTGCAGGAAAGGGAAAGTCATAAACTATAGCAGCAATTATCTTTTGCCTAGGTTCATTTTTTGCTTCAGCTTCACTAGAAGAAGTGTCAGCAGTCAATTTCTTTTGTCTCTGTTTTTTCAAAGGTTCAGTTTCTTTATCTTTGCTATGTTCTTTCTCCGGGTTTATTTTAAGCGGGGTGTCCTTAGTTTTTAATTCCCCTTTTCCTATATATCTTACTATACCGTTAATTGCTATTTTCTTCTCCTGTTCTGATAAAGCGTTATATTTTTCATATGCTGTTTTACCTAGAAAATCCTCTAACCAGTCAGGATTTTTTCTTATAGCATCTATTATAAAGCCCATTCATATCCTACTCCATTTCCTCCGCTAAGTAATATTAAGCAGTATTAAGTGTTTTTGTTTACTCTTATCAGTAAAATGCAAATCTACATTTTTCGTTTCTTTATTTATAATTAAATCACAACTAATACAACAAAATTTAGACAATTCTATGTATATTTCTGCACTTAATTGATTATCACGATCTGGAAGTTGTGCTTTTATATACTGTATTATTCTCATTTCAGCATGAGCTTTATCGCTAAGTGGACCATCTAATACAATTTTATATGGTTGTTTTATAGCTTCAATAATTGAAGGGGCAAATTTTTTACTTGCATCAATAGTATCAGGGTTTAATGCATTTTCATCAAATCTCTTCTAGCTCTAGCTACTGCCTTAACTACTTTTGGACTTGCACTGGTTACATTACAGACTTTTTGTTGAACCTCTTGATTATTATTCGGATATTTTTCTAGCTCTTGCAAAATGCGTGGTAATATATCCTTATGGTCACTATTATTTTTATAATAATATTGCGCAGCATCTAGAAGTAGCGCTTTTCGTTGAGTAGATGGATTTTGTTGTTGTAGAAAATTTTTTTGCTCTTCTGTAGGTAAAGCTGTGTAAGTAGCATAATCTTGTAAATACTTAAAAACTTTTGTGGTATGTGTCTCAATTTGTTCAACTTTATTTGTGTTCACACTAGAATTATGTAATTCGTTAAACGCTACTAAAATTTGTTTGCCATCAAAACATACGGCACTACATTGGCTATTATATTGAATGAACCTACCTAAGGCATCAAAGCGTCTATTTTGTAAAGGAGTATCATTTTCTTTTATAATCTTTGAGTTAAGTCGAATACGGAAAGCATATGCAAAATTCTGCAGATTTGAGTTGTTGTTGTCATTGAATAGCCCGTGGGTAGGATTCTCGTCAGCAAATCCAACATGAAATACCATATAAGGAACAAGTTCTTTTGGAATAATCTTTTCTGTTTTACCTGCTAAAACTGCTAGAACTGCTAATTTTTCAAAACTTTCATCAAGGGCTTCACTATTATTTTTGTGTATTTTCTTATAGTGTTCAGTAAGGATTTTTAAGGCAGATATAGATTCGTTTAATATAATACTTTTTAATAACGCCTCTCTCGATTTTTTATCTCTTAATGATTCCTCTACTGTCTGACTATCTACATATTTAACAAACTCTACTGTTAACCTTTCTTTCTGTGCATTTGTTAGATTTGCCATATAAATATTATTTTATAATTTTAATTATTTTCTCCTAAAGCCTCAACGCTTTTCTCAAATATTGAATTATCAATATCATTACCGTCTACTAAAATCGTCATGTTACCTGGAATACTTTTTAAGCTTTCCGCACCCAAATTGGTTATGTTATTATCTCTTAGATCTAATTCCTTTATATGTTGTAGGTTATCTTTGTGATAAAGAAATACTGTAGCAAGATAGGCGGCTCCTAGATCTCCTAATTTAATGTTCATGAGAGCTAATTTTTTTAGAGAATTGTTTTTTTGTAGCATGTTCGCTATTGCTTTAAAACCTAGATCTCCTATTTCAATATTATTGCTTATTAGTAAAGTTTCTAACGCTTTATTTTCGGTTAATGCAGTAGTAAGTTCTTTTATATTATTATGGGTTAAATTATTGTTATTAAGATTTAGAGTTTTTAACCATGGATTTAATTTTAAAGCAGATGCTATATATTTTATCCCATAAGTTATTTGTTTTAAATCTAAGGTATTAATAGATGTTATGGTTAAAACTTTTGATTACTTCTGCACTTTTTGAGGAGATTCTTGTTTCATTTAATATTAATTCTTTAATATATTGATTAACCATTAAAACATGAAGTAATTTTATGACTCCCTCGTTTCTAAGGTTATTATACCCTAAATTTAACGACATTAATCTTGCACTGCTAATATTATTTGCGATAACGTCTATCCCTTCGGCAGTAATATTAATTTGTCCTATACCTAAGGATTTTAACGGTAGTTTTGAATGAAATAACTCACTAATAATTGCTGCTTCTTTATTTCCTACTTCACTACTACCTAATGCTAAAGAACTTAAATTAGGGTGGTTTTTAATAGCATCTATTAATATTCTTAAATCTTCTATTTTCAGCGAAATAGAATTTAAAGATAAATATTCAAGAGAGGTATTATCTGCTAAAGCATCAATAAGAATTTTTATTTTTTCACTATCTAAAGAAGTAGCATTCAGGTTTAAATATGATATTTGATTTAACTTTACAATTTTGCTTAGATTTTTTATATCATCGTTACTAAGGTTGCTGCCATATAAATCAATTTCTTTTACTACAGTATTTTTCTCTAAAGTTTTAATTACAATTGACAAAAAACTACTATCTTCTTCATAAGGTAGTTCTACACGAACAATTTCAGGATCATTATTCTTAATTTTCTGCAACAATAAATCATTGCGACTGAGGTCAATTTTTTGTCTTTTGGGAAACTCATCTTTCTTAACATCATCTATGCTAGGTCAAACTGTTTGTTCCAAAGGACGTTTTAAATCTTCTCTCTTCTTTAGCCACTTCTCTCATATTAAACTCTTGTTTTAAATTAATAATATTTTTCTAATTCTGTATTTCTATTTTAGAACTATTAATAAATTACTAAATTTTTCATACTTTTTCAACTTATATTTTATTTTTATGAGATTATACTGATAATCTCTTCTAATATATTTAAGTAATGAAGTTAGATATGGTTTGAGAATTGTACGAAATTTTTAATGTTGCAGTGAATGGAAAATATGTTCTAATTGGCAACGTAAATTGATCTTTCATGATAAGACTCCATATTACGCATTAATAAGCCAAACATAACTATAAATGTTTTGCCATTATAATTATAATTAAATCATAATCTGACAACAACAATAATAATTTATTCTGACTTTATACTTTACTAGGAAGCTAAGCTAGATGAGTATTTATTTTTAAAAAAATTATAAGATATTTATATAAGTTAACACATAAATTAAATATTCTCAAATATAATCTAAATAAATAAGTAATATAATTTAATAAACTGTAACTTTTTTAGCCGGTTGCTCCACTTACCAATGATGAAATGCCTTTAATTGGGTAGCGGTACCACCTATGTATAGTACCGGACAATTTTTAAAAAGCCCTCGATGTCATCCCCGTAAAAGCAGGGAATGTAGAGAAAAAGCTTAATAGAAAAAAAGCAAATAACAAAACAGAATGAAGTTGCTTAAATATAAGGTAACCAATAGTTACTAATATATTTAAAGTTAAAAACTTATTTTATTATTGCAATTTTTTAATTTTTGCTTTAATTATAATCAACTATTATTACTAACAATAGACTTATTGCATAACTTGTTTCTAAAGGTAATTTGTACGTCAATCCGATGCTCGAATCCTCACGTACTATAGTGTACGCTACAGTTCTGTGCTTCGTGTTTCCTTCAAATGCCTTTTTATTAACTACGTTATGCAATAAGTCTAATAAAAAATAACTTTTTATGGAAGATATAAACTCTTGGCAAGAAAAGTGTGAAATTTGCGTTTATGCTAAGACACTACTTGATAAACTTGAATATTTAAACACTAAAGCACAAAACCCCGTCGATATAGAGGAAGTTAAAAAAGGCATTTTCTATACTCGTAAATATCACGATCACGGCTCACAAACGCGTCAGTCGGGCGATCCGTATTATTCGCATCCAATCGAAGTGGCGATTATGGTAACAGAGTTTACAACTTATAAAGAAACAAAATTTTTCACAGCTGATATTATTATTACCAGTTTACTACATGATACTATAGAAGATACTAATCTTACTAAAGAGATGATAACTGAAATTTTTAATAAAGATATCGCTCACAATATAGAAGCATTAACAAGAATTAAAATTGATACTAAAATTAGTGCTGCAGATACGATCAACTTTAAAATTATTAAAGAAACGCTTATTTCATTTTTACCTATTGCTATTTATAAGCTATCAGCTAGAAAATAAAATTGTTCATCTTTGTTTAAATGTCTTAAGCGCGTTAGAAAATCATTATGATTTTTATTCTAATAATAATTTCCAGCATTTATCTCTAACTTTTTAAAATGATTTATACCAAAACCATAACCCACGAGAACAGGCAAAATTATAATTAATAGCCCCAGTAAGCAAAATAATTTGTTAGGAAAACAACGCCAAAGGATGCTAAAGCATACATTAAAGCACGTGAAGTTGCAAAAATAACGCTAGTATATAAAAAACGTTTAAAAACAGGAAAGTTCATACAGAAAATAGCAAATGCTGTAAATCCTGTAGGAGCACATACCCCAATAAATGCTTGAAAAATAAATAATTGGTAAGCAGTAGTTATATTATTTAATAAAGTAGGGATAACTAAGGAAAAAAAGCTAAATATAATTAATCTTATTTTAAGGAGTTTTAAAGGATGTATTTTTAAAACTAAATAAGTAAAAACTATAGTGGATATAAGTTCTAATATTCCAACTCCCAAATTTTGCTGTATTACTTGAGAAGCAGTAAAATTAAATTTATCTTTTAAAATACTCCCGCAATAGATATAAATAATACAAAACCATAAAGGTCCTGTACATTCAATTAAAAAATAAGCAATTGTGGTTTTTCTGCTAACCTTTTGTTATAAAGCTGGACTAGATTTTAATATCAATTTTAGCTTTATACTTTTTAATTCTTCTTCTAGCATCGGCAAATTCAGGAGTTTCTCTTAAATTTGTTCTAGCTATAGAACCAATAAAAGCAACAATAGCACCACAAAAAATGCTAAACGCTAGTTTAAACTATAAGAGGTAACTAAGACTACTATTCCTAGAGCAAATTTTGCTCCTAATGTGCCAAAAACTCCGATAATAGATACAGCCATGTATCTTGCAGGTAGCTGTATAGTTTCTGCTAAATATAATTCCGCACCTACTATTTCACCCATAGAAGCTATTCCTTGAATAACTCGACAAGCTGTTACTAACCATACAGCTTTAATTCCTATTGCTTCATATGAGGGCAAAGTAGCCATCATAATTAACAAGATATAGAAATTAAAAAGATAGTAGTAATAATTGTTGTTTTACGTCCTATAGTGTCTCCTATCCAACCAAATATTAAAGCTCCAAAAGGTCTTAATAAATATGTTGAACAAAAAGCAGATGCAGAATAAATAAAAACTACTTTTGGATCAGTCTTTGGAAAAAACAATTCATTGAATACTACTGCCATATGTACATAAAGCATAAGGTCAAAATATTCAAGAAATGTACCAACAGATAATAAACCTATTGCTTCTTTTTGATTACGATTTAAGCTGCTTTGTTCTTTCTCATAGCCGAGCATAATGTCTTTATAAAAAATTAAATTGTAAAGAAACTTATACTGTTTTATATAAAAGTCAATAGGAAATTTCGCTTTATACGATCAATAAAGAAATAAAGTGCAACTTAACCCACTTCATATACTAATGCGTTGATCTTATATGAATATGGTATAACCTCACCGATAGTGGAAAACTAAAACCTATTAAGAACCAAGTTAAATAAAACTTATATCCCAAATATTGTTTGAATAAATAATTAATATATTCAATCAAAGCTACTGAAGCGACAATGATAGCTAAATTAATAAAACGATTTAATTTTGATTGAGGAAAATCAAAACATTTATAAAACAGTCCCCTAGAAATAGTAAAACCGAGTAATCCCCAAAATACAGTCCATACCCAAACAAGACAATTCACGTCAATAATTTTAAGATAAGCTACCATCGGTACGGTTAATAGCCATAAAAACGCTCCAAACATATAAGGGTATTTTTGAATAATCTCTTCTTTGGTTACACTATATATAACAACAATAACCATGATTCCAATTGTTATAGATGCAATAATATCAACCGGATAATGATAGCCCTTATAAATCAGCGAAAATCCCATACCGGTTAAAATCACTACTATTATTATTCTTAATAAGGAATATCTAATATTTGCAAAAAACCAACCGTAAAATACTATGCCGCTGCTCATATGACCGCTAGGGAAAGCAAAACCTTTAATATTTAGAGCAGGATTCAAAGGTATTTCAAATGTATATTTTAACAATATATTTAAAATTGTAGTGAAAAGTAATACACAAATAGCTTGTGCAAATAGTTGCCTCCTAAATATAGTAAATCCGAGTATTATGATAATCTCATAACAATATTCTTGTCCAAATAACAAAAAAATTTTGTTAAATATTGAAAAAAAATATCCTTATTCATTGCTTTACTTAATTTTATTTATATATAATTGAAGTTATCATAAATAATAAGCTATAGATATGAAAAATATTTTTTTCGTATGTTTAATAAGTTTACAACTAATTGCTGCAAGCTTTAACGAAAAAATACCTTTATATTTTAAATTAACTAACGAAAATCTGTTAGCAGGACAAAATGCGTTAAATATTGACCTTTGCGACTCTAGAATTAAAGAATGGTGTACAAAGCCACAAAGAGAACTAGGGCTTAACGGAAAAAAAATAAATGATTACATATCTATTTCACCTGATATTAAAGGAGAATGGCAATTTGGCTGGTGGTATAACATAAATTTTACTCCAGAAAACAATTTTGTAGCTCATCAAACTTATAAGATTACTATCGAAGATTATATATTCCCTAATTTTATCGGTTTAAAAAGTAATAATATAAGTTTCACGACTTTACCGCTACTTCCTATTATTAAAGAAATGAATTATCTACAGAATAATATCGATATTTCCAAAAAATTCGTTCAAACTAAAATAGCTTTTAACTATCCTATCGATCCTAAAACTCTAGAGGAAAGAATAGAGTTTATAAAATCTTCAACTAAAGAAAAATTACCGTTTTCTATCAAATTCAATACCAATAATACGGAAGCTACGATTATTACTAATATACCACCGCTTACAGATAAAGAAGATACAGTTTCCGTAATTATAAAAGACGGTGTTAAACCTCTACATGGCGGAGAAATTTTCACATATAAAAATGTAGAAGATCAAAATAATAAGACGCCAAATAACATAAGATATTCTTATAAAGAAAATGTATTAATTCCAAGTCTATCCTCATATTTAAAAATCACTAATAGTACTGCTACAATTGTTAAAGATGATAAACTAAAACCGGAACAGATAATTATAATTACCACAAATACACCGGTTTCGGGTGAGGAAATAAAAAAACATTTAGAGTTATTTTTATTACCGCAGGATAAGCCGGCTTTCTTAGGAGTTGCAGGCAAAAAAAACTATAAATGGCAAAATCCGAAAGAAATAACCGATGATATTCTTAAATCGAGTGAAAAAATAAATTTTGAGCTTTTATCTTCCGTCCCAAGCATTACTACTATGCATAGTTTTAAAGTAGATACGTTTGCCTCAAGAGCTTTGCTTGTTAAAGTAAATCAAGGTGTTAAAACATCGGATAATTTAACACTCGGCTCAGATTATTTTCAAATCGTACAAATACCGGGTAACCCTAAAGAAGTTAAGCTAATGTCCGACGGTTCTATTCTTTCATTAGCCGGCGAAAGAAAGCTTCCCGTATATTCACTTGGCATAGATAAATTATATTTAGAAATCGATAGGATTAATCAGCAAGAAGTTAATCATTTAATCAGCCAAACAAATAGATATAATATTTTCCAAAATCCGACTTTTATAAATGAATATACCTTTAATGAGTATAATATTTCCGAGGTATTTCAAGAGGAAGTAATAGTTAACTCTCAAAATTTAAATTTACCTCATTATACCGATTTAGATTTCAGTAAATATTTTAATTTAGAAGAAGCAGGTAGCTATTCCAAGGGATTATTTCTAGCAAAAGTTTATGCTAAAGACAATAATAACATTATATCTCAAGATAAAAGATTAATTTTAGTGACCGATCTTGGTTTTATAGTAAAAACCGATAAAACCGGGACGCATCATATCTTTGTTTCTTATATCAGTAACGGTAAACCGGCTGGCGGCGTAAAAGCAGATATTATAGGACTTAACGGTGAGGTGTTAGTAAGCAGCAACACCGATAGTAAAGGACATGCCATTTTATCAAATATAAATGATTTTACAAAAGAAAAAACTCCAGTGGCTTATATATTAACTACTAAGGATGATTTTTCATTTATGCCGTATAGTAGAATTGATAGACAAGTTAATTACTCTCGGTTTGATGTAGCAGGAGCCGTTAGTTCTGATCAAGGGTTAAAAGCTTATTTATTTTCCGATCGTGGCATCTATAGACCAAGCGAACAAGGTCACATAGGTATTATGCTCAAACAAACCGACTGGCAAGGAAAATTTGACGGCTTACCTTTAGAAATACAAGTAACTAACCCTAGAGGAAAAGTAATAGATAAAAGTAAAATAGCTCTAGATGCAGAAGGATTCGGCGAATATTTATTCTCAACGCTTGATGATTCCTTAACCGGCTTATACAATATAAGCTTATATTTAGTAGGAGATAAAGGCAACAATAACTATCTTAATAGCGTGTCTGTCAGGGTTGGTGATTTTCAGCCTGACCGTATGAAAATAAACATAAACTTCAATAACTCACAAGATGAGCTATGGACGAATCCAAAAGATCTTAAAGCAACCGTTAATCTCATAAATCTTTACGGCACTCCTGCAGAAAATAGAAAAGTCAGCGGCTTTATTGATATTAGACCTACTGAGTTTTTCGTACCTAGCCTTAAAGAATATAAATTTTATAGTAGCAAAGGAAATAAAGAGTTTTTTAACGAACGTTTAGGAGATATTACTACCGACTCTAAAGGTACGGCAAACTTTGACCTTAACCTCGAGAAATATTATAACGCTACTTTTAATCTAACATTTTCAGCAGAAGGATTTGAGCCTGATTCAGGAAGAAGCGTAAACGCAAGCAAATCGCTTATAGTTTCACCTCTGCCTTATATTATAGGATTTAGAAGCGATAGCGATCTAAAATATATTAAGAAAAAAACAAGCTCGGCAATAGAATTCATAGCCATATCAAATAAAGCAGAAAAAGTAGCTGCACCTAATTTAACTCTTAACTTAAAAAAGATTAATTATGTAAATAACTTAGTAGCAGATAGTAACGGTAATTATTCTTACAGTTCAGTACCTATTGAGACTAATATATCTTCTGACAAAGTTAATATCACGGAAAACGAAAGTTATATTTATAAAGTGCCTACTAAAGAAGCAGGCGATTACGTTATTTACTTAACCGATAAAGAAGATACAATCTTTGCCCAAGCTGAATTTTCGGTAATAGGTGAAGGAAATGTTACGGCTAATTTAACAGACAAAGCAAACTTAAAAGTTAAACTTGATAAAGATGATTATAAAGCCGGCGATACTATGCTTTTAAATATTATAACTCCTTATACAGGTTATGGGTTAATTACTATCGAGACCGATAAAGTACATAATTTTGAATGGTTTAAAGCTGATGAAAATAATAGCATTCAAGAAATAAAAATCCCTGACAACTTTGAGGGTAAAGGATATGTAAATGTACAATTTATAAGAGACATAGAAGCTACGGAAATCTTTATGTCACCGTTTAGCTATGCAGTAGTACCGTTTACTACGGGCATTTATAAACATAAACAAGATATTGAATTAACACTTCCTGCAAAAATCAAATCGGGAGAAAAGCTAGCAATTCGTTACCGTACTACAAATCCCGGTAAAATAATAATATTTGCTGTTGATGCAGGGATATTATCATTTGCCGGTTATCAGACTCCCGACCCGCTTAATTACTTTATTAACGATAAAGCCTTGGAAATCCGAACATCACAAATCATGGATTTAATATTACCTGAGCGTCCTTTATTAATGAAAGCTTATATGGCGGCTCCTGCCGGAGACGGTTTTATAAATGTCGCTCGAAACCTTAATCCGTTTAAAAGAAAAAGCCAACCTCCCGTAGCATTTTGGTCAGGAATTTTAGAAGCGGATCGTGATGAGAGAGAAGTCACATTTGATATACCAAGCTATTTTAACGGCACTTTAAGAGTTATAGGGGTAGCCTCAAGCCTTGACGCTATAGGAACTTCCAAAGCTGATTTATTAGTCCAATCCGATCTTATTATCAATCCAAATTTACCTTTATTTGTAGCTCCGAATGATGAATTTACAGTACCGGTAACAATATTTAATAACCTAAAAGATTCAGGCAATGCTCAGGTTTTTCTAAATATTGAAACAAGTGAAGGACTTAAAATATTAGATTATCCTAAAGAGATACCGATAGACGAAAATAAGGAAGCTACTATTAATGTTAAATTAAAAGCGACTGATAAACTCGGTTCGGCAGATTTAAAGATTGTGGCTTCTATAAATCACCTAAAGCCGGATATAATATCTATGGCAGTAGTACATAGCTCCGCATTAACTAGTACTACGAGCGTTCGCCCTGCTAGTCCGAGCGTTACAACAGTTGATACAGGCTTTATTACAGACAACAAGGCTAATTTAAAAATCTTACGGGATTTATATCCTGCATTTGCTAAACTGCAAATTTCCGCTTCTAAATCACCGCTAGCTATTATTTCTGGCTTTAAAGATTTCCTAGATAATTATCCTTATGGTTGCACTGAACAATTAATAAGCCAAAATTTTGCCAATATTTTATTATATAATGAACAAGAGCTAG
Organism: Rickettsia gravesii BWI-1; assembly: GCF_000485845.1. Classification (NCBI taxonomy): domain Bacteria; kingdom Pseudomonadati; phylum Pseudomonadota; class Alphaproteobacteria; order Rickettsiales; family Rickettsiaceae; genus Rickettsia; species Rickettsia gravesii. Next base: position 21,698 of record NZ_AWXL01000018.1, read on the forward strand.
TTCAGATTCTTAAAACTGATCGTAAAAAAATGGATGAATCATTATCAAAAATATTCCAAACTTTATCGGAACGTCAAAATTATGACGGTGGATTTAGATATTGGAACAATTTTAATGACGATTCCGATCCATTTATTTCCGTTTATGCTATGCATTTCTTAAGCGAGGGAGCAACTAGATATTTAGCTGTTCCAAGTGATACATTTAATCAAGGTATTTACTATTTAGAGAATATGGCTAACAGATCAATAAACTCCTTAGATGAAGCAAGAGAAAAGGCATATGCGGTTTATATCCTGACGCAAAACAGCGTTATTACTACAAGCTATATTGCAAATATTTTAAAATATTTAGACGAGTACCATAAAAATACATGGCAAGATGATTTGACTAGCGTTTATTTAGCAGCTAGCTATAAAATGCTGCAAATGAATGAAGAAGCGGAGAAATTATTAGACAGATTTACTCTAAATAAACCTATATCAAAAACAGACTATCAGTATTACAATCCTCTAATAAAATATAGTCAGTATTTATATTTAATTTCTATGCATTTTCCGGAACGGTTAAAAGACTTTGACCCAAAAATTGTACAGGATATCACTCTTTTTGCTAAAGACAACTATAATAGCCTATCCGCAAGCTATGCAATTATGGCAAGTCTTGCCTATGCCGATAAAATAAATAATGTAGATGAGGCTACTATTAAAGTAACCTCTACAAATAAAGAAGTTACTTTAACAGGCGATAAAGTGATGATTGCTGAGCTGTCGGTAGAAAATAAGAATATCGACTTAACATCCTCAAGTAACGGCTTTTTCTATCAGCTTTTAACTTCAGGCTATGATAAGCAATTAACAGAAAATAAAGAGATAGTTAAAGGCATAGAAATAACAAAAAAATATCTCGATGAAAATAATAAAGAGGTTAGCAAAGTAAAATTAGGTGATAATATTACGGTGGAAATCACCATGCGTTCAGGTAGTAATAAAACCTTGAGCAATATGGTGCTACTTGATTTATTACCGGCAGGCTTCGAGCTTTTACCGGATAACAACCACGTAAATATATTAGAACACACGCAGGAAGTAATGATATGGAAACCGATATATATAAATAATCGTGATGATAGAGTTATGATTTTCGGTACTATTTCTGATCAAAAAATGACGTATCAGTATAAAATCAAAGCAGTTAATAAGGGCATATTCTCTACTCCTGCTATTTACAGTGAAGCTATGTACGACCCTCAAACTTACTATCGTGGTGTTATAGGCAATATTATTGTGGAATAGCGTTACCCGCACGGTTTTTATGTCATTCCCGTGAAGCATTGTTGCGTAGACCGGTAAATGCTCTCTATGTTATTCCCGCGAAAGCGGGAATCCAATAAAACCTACAAAAAACTTGTTTTTTTAGGTTTATTTTGTCAATATTAAGACTACTTTTTCTGAATTCCTGCTTTCGCAGGAATGACATCGATCCATACAACAACGCCAATGCCCCGCAAGAATGACATAGTAGGAGTTTATCCCACAATTACTTTCAGCTTCTCTATAGTTTTTGGATCTTTTGCAAGTTCTAAAAATATTTCCTGCTCATAGGCAAGTAGCTCTTCTGCATTCGTTTCATTATGTGTATCAATAATATCTTGAAATTTGCTAAGTACCTTATTTTGTAGATCGTTATATTTTAATGTATCTATTGCTGTTGCTAAATTTATTTTAGGCAAAGTAATTTTATGCGGAATCGGTACTATCTTTTTAGGTAGGTTTAATTTTAAAGCTTCCTCTAAAATATAATGCTTGTTCATATTTACGTGCATATTCTCTACATCATAATCTGCTTTAAAGTAATCGGCTGAACTTGTTTTATTCTGCTCTATAATATTGCTGATATTTCTAATTAGTTTAGTTTTATTACCATTACTTCGAGCAAACATTTCGGTAACACCGCACCACCCGGGTATTAAACCAACACCAAGTTCTACAAGCCCTGCGTTAAGTTCTTGATTTTCTATAATAAAGCTTGAGTGCAATAACAGCTCACATCCACCTCCAAGTGCCACACCAAGACCACAGCTAATAACATGTACAGAGGAATATTTTAAGTGGAGCATGGTTTGCTGTCCCAGCTTTAGTAAATTCTCTAGATCGTGAAAATTCTTATCTTCAATATAAGAAAGAAGAAGTTTTAAATCAGCACCGGCAGAAAAATTATTTCCTTTGCAGATAAATATAAAGATTTTTACCGTCATTTTCGGCTTTACTTGCTGCTTCTTGTAGTAAATAAAACACCTCATGATTTAAACAATTCATTTTTGTAGTAATAACAAAAATCAAAGTATCTTGATAAAGTATTAATTTTACCGAGCTATTCTCTAACACTATCTGACTTTCTTGTAAAATATCTTTGTGAGAATTAAATTTTTGTTTATCGATTTTTTGATATTCTTTATTGGCTAAATATTGCGGAAGTGGGATGTGCATTAAAGCGGCATTTTTAATTACCGCATTTCAGCCGTTTTTAGCCGCTATAGTCAATAAATTCAAATGACCGTATTTCCAGCTGTAACCAAGCTTCATAGCAGCATCGATATCATAAATATTATCCGTAACCGACGGAACCAGACTTGCTAAATAAACATAAAATTCCGTGATAATTTCAGTAAAAAATTTACCGTAAACCGAATCACTTACAAGAAGCGCATCAAGATCATTAAATGAAATATCTACTTTTTGAACAGGACTATATGATAAGTCGTTTATATTGATAACTTCCAATTAACTGCTTCTCTATCATCTTATCAAGAACAGGTGTCTTTACATATATTTTATGATAAGCATCATTTGCAGGAAGAGAAGCAAGTAATGAACTTGAAATTAACTTCATTACGTCATGCCCGATTAGATCATATAAACCGAAAATTCCGGTACTCGGCAACCCCAAACATGTAGTAAATATCTTATCTATAGTAGCAACATCAAGATTCTGACTTATCGCTTTACGGGCTACTAATTCAAGTAAAAAACACCCTACTCTATTAGCAATAAAACCAGGCGTATCATTACATTTTACTATAATTTTACCAAGCGTTTTCGTTAAGAACTCTGATACTCTTTCTGTTACTTCAGCCTTTATCGTAGGGTCTATAATTAACTCAAGCAGATATATCTTGGCGGATTGAACAAATGCGTAATAACGAATCTAGATTTAATATTATCTGGTAAATTCTCTTTGAGTCTTTTAAGCGGTAATGTAGAGGTATTAGAAGCAATAATTGCATCTTCTTTAAGATAAGAAATAATTTTATTATATAATTGGTGTTTGATTTCTAACTTCTCAACAATAACTTCAATAACTAAATCACATTCTTTAATTAAACCTAAATCCTATTCTAAATTACCGATGGTAATGAAATTTGCTTTATCAGGAAAAGATAAAGACGGAGGTTTTTGTCTATGCAAATTTTCTTTAGCGGTTTTAACTATTTTATTAGGATCATCGGAATCTTTAGCGATAATATCAAGCAGCACTACTTTATGAGAGGAATTAGCAATTAACGCTGCAATCCCTGAACCCATTACTCCTGCACCGATAACACAAACTTTTTTTATTTCATTTTGCATAAATTACCTTCTGTGTCATTCCGTGGTCAAGCCAAGGGATGACATCGAGTGTGTTTTTCGATACACACAACCACGTCCCCTTGCAATGACATTATGTCATAGCAACACTTAAGACTTTTACCGACGCCACCCCCGCTTGTCGTAAAATTTTAGCACATTCATTTATAGTAACAGCAGTGGTAACGATATCATCGACTAATAAGATTTTTTTACTTACAATATTATACTTTGTGTTGTTTTCGTGAGAGAAAAGTCTGAGACTTGGTCCATTTTGCTTTAGTTAAAATATCAGCTTTTAACATTTTATCGGTAACTTTTGCAATTTCCATAGCTAAAATATGAGTAGGATTATACATTCGTAGTAACCTCTTAAATCTATTCATAGATACAGGTATGATTAAATCAATATCTTTTATATCCTCGCTATATCTATTATATAAAAGCTTAGCAAAGTTCTTACAAATATCGTCTTATCTTGATATTTAAACTGATGAACTATTTTTTTGCTATGCTCATTAAACTTAAATAAGCTGCGAGCAAACTCATAATTAGTTTTGTTGCTATAACAATTTCCACAAATGCAGTTATCTAAGATTTTTATACTAAATCTTTGTCCACATATACTACAATAGGATCTTGCTATAAACTCTAGCTTCTTCCAACAATCGCTACAAAATTCACCGCTCCCCCCTAGTATTTCCACACCGCTTAAACATCTCTGCGGCAAGATATAATCTATAGTTGATTGTGATGATGGTGAGCTGGCACCATAACGAACCCCCTTGCCGTGTGACAAATTCTCTTGCATATGTTGGCTTGCTCATGAGCTTTGTTTTGCCAGGTTTTACTTTATTGCTAACATTTGGAGTTATAAAAGATTGAGATGTTTCTTCTTTTTTACCGTATATTTCTTTTAAATCACCAAATTTCGATTCAACAAAAATAACCGACTCCTGCTTTTACTGCCGATTTAACTTTTACAAAATTAGTTTTTTCAGCAGGAGGAGCAAATTCAGGTCTCGCTACAACCTTTGCTCTAGTTACATTAAAATGCTCTCTTAGCTGCCCTTCACTTAATTGATCAATTTTAGGGGGTATAGTTAAAAATTCTTCTAATACTTTGGTATCTATTTTTGCTTGCCTTTCTTTTTCAAGCAAGTCTTTCTTATCTTCATAATTTCCTATTTATTTTATCTTTTTTTCGCTCCATACGCACTAAATTAGCATCTCCCTCACCTATTACATTACCTCCTCCTCCAATAGCACCTGCTACCAAACCGCCTATAATACCGCCTACAGAGCTTGCTTGTGCTACTAAAGATACCGTCTCTAAGGTAGTATCTCATATTGCTTTTAAAATCTCTTTAGTTCTAGTTGTATTTAATTTTTCAGGTTCAACTTTTTCTTGGTAAATTTTAGGTAATTGAGTATCCAAGAAATTTTTAAGTTCAGGACTATCTTTTGCTTTATCTATTCGAGTAGTAACTACTAACTCTGCTTGCTTCACATAATTAGCTTTAATATTTTCTAAAGTTTTTTTCTTTCTATCTAAACGCTTATCTTCTTTTACTTCTAAAGTTTCTTTTCCAACATTGTAAGCAACAGCCGATAAAGAAAGTGCAGCAAGCCCAGCCCCAACGGGAGTAGGATTAAGGACTAACGATACTGCGACGCCGCCAATTCTAGCCGCACGTCTTACTGCTTTACTACCTAATGTTTTATATGTTTTCTCTAGAACATTTGCTGCAGTTTCACCACCGGGTAGTGTCCTGATTTTATTTAATGCCTTATCGGCTAAACCAGAACTTGGGGGACCTTTTTCTTTAATTTTTGCACCTTGCTGAAGTTTATCAACCGAATCATAAGCTTTTGCTACTTTTTCTCCAACGTTAATTACTCCTTCTACTAATATGAGTAGGACTAGCGATAACTTTACTGCCCTCCTGTACCACTTCGATTGCTACTCCACTTGCAGCGATTCCGGTACGAGCAACTCTAGCACCGTAAAGTGCCGTATCCTCTTGCAGCGTTCTTTTTCCTGCTGGCTTATTTTACGATTGCCGTTCCTGTGGAAGCTCAGAAGCTTTTGTTTGTGCTGCTTCTACAAGCTCTACTCTTTCAGGGGTATTTATTGAAGATTTAAGCTTATTATCTTCTGTTGCATTTTTTATTCCTTCTCAGGAGTATTAATAGATGATTTACTGCTTAAATTTTCTTTACTCATGCATATCTCACAAAATTATGTTCTATGTTATTTCACATTCTATGTCATTCCCGCGAAAGCGGGAATCCATCTTTTAAAAAGTATAAACAAACGATGCTTTTATCGATTCTTGATTACTGGATTCCCACTTTCATGGGAATGACACCAGAACTAGCTAGAAATGATACAAAAGAACACTCACCTCTTCCCCATCGCATAGCTAGTAATCAAGTTTTTTACAGGTTTAAAATTATTTATCACCTTAAATCCTATTTGTCTTAAACATCTTAAATTTTTGGAATAATTTGAAAAAATATTATTTAACTCATCAGTTAGCTTATACATAATAAAGTTATCCTCTTGCCTTAGCTTTTGATATTCTTGTAATGTGCCATTATTACTAATTATCATACTCAAAACCTCTATATCCTTTATGCCCTGATTAAGCCCTTGTCCGGCGAGCGGATGTACTGTGTGGGCAGTGTCGGCAATAAGCACTACACGGTTATGAAAATATCTATTTGCTATACGGGCTTTTAGTGGAAAGCTACTAATCTCACTATCAATAGTAATTTTACCTAGGGAATTACCGGCATTTCTTTGAGTTAAAAATCTAACTTCTTCTGCAGGCAAATTAACAATTAAAGCAGCCTGATCAGAAGAAGTTGACCATATTACGGATGAAGCATATTGATCTTTTAAGGGCAGCAAAGCAAAAGGACCAAGCGGCAGGAAATGCTCCATAGCACAATTTTCATGCGGCTTTTCATGCTTAATATTAAATGTAAGAGCAGTTTGATAAGGTTTCTCAATTTCATTAGCAAAGTAATGAGACCGCACTTTTGAATTTGCTCCGTCACATATAATTAATAAATTACACTTAATTTGTTTATCATCAAATTTTATAATCGAGTAGTCATTATGGCTTATAACCTCTTGATATTGATTATTATCAATTAATGTTATCAACGGATTATTAGTTATTTTTGACAATAGCATTTTTTTAAAGTCGCTATTCTTAACTACATATCCAAGTACAGCGTCAGCATCATTTCGTAAGTCTAATATCTCTGAAGCCTTATTATCTACTACATATATGTCTTGCATTTCTGCTACAAACTTCTCAAGCTCTGCCCATATATCAATAGAGAATAAGAAATTTTTAGAATGCGGCGTTAAAGCAGTAGTTCTTATATCTTTAAAAAACTCTGGGCTTTTTACCGATTTACTCTCGAATATAGTAGTTTTTATACCCTTTTGTGCAAAAGAAAGCGCCGTTAGCATGCCGCTAAGACCGCATCCTAAAATTACCGTATTAGACATCTTCCCAAACTCTACTTCTAGAGATAATTTGGAAAGATGTCTATAAATCTGTTTTGTTTTCATTCGATTCATTTATGAAATATTTTAAATATCCGTTTGTTGCTATAAAACTTAGAAGAAAATAAATAATTGCTATATCCAAATATGAATTATTGCCTAAGTATAAACCTAAACAACAAATAAATAAACTCGCTAAAGTCGTGAAGCTATTTAAAATCAATAAATTTGTAAAAATATCCGTTTTGCTGATAAATAGGTAGGTTATTAAGCAAATAAATAATGAAATAATAATTAAAAAGATGTTAAGCATAATTTTTAAAATCGGTTTTACTGTTGAATACACAATCGTCGTCGTCATTGCGAGGAAATTACGAAGTAATCTCAGGAGCTTGTTATTATTTCATGAGATTGCCACGCCCCCTACGGTCGCTCGCAATGACGACTTAGAATATCCTACCCCTCTCATTATATATAATCATTTATAACACTACAAACTGCAAATAAAATTAATTAAAATTCCTTAAATAATTTTAATATTATATAACCTTACAACCTTTACATTATAAATAGCTATTGTGACAAAAATGTTATAAAAAAATGTTGCTTTCTTTTACATTCGGCATTAACGTATGTATTTAGGTTCTTACGTACGATTTCTAATAAAGATTTAATTTTGGTTATTTTTTGCTGCAAATTATAAGATTTTTTTGAAATATGAATAACTAATTCTTTCAAAAACCTTATTAATTTTCGCTAAAAAAATATCGTAAAATAGTAAATCAATTAGAAATCGTACGTAAGAACCTAGTATTAATATTTTTAAGGTAAATTGTAATGTCACAACTAGATGTTTTAATAGTAGACGATGAAGAGAGTATACGAAATCTCATTGCTGCAAATTTGAAAGATGAAGGTTTTAACCCTAAGGTTGCCGCTAATAGTACTCAAGCCCTTAAAATACTTTCCGAAAAACCGGTCTCTGCAGTTATACTTGATATTTGGCTTCAAGGAAGCGAAATTGACGGGCTTGGAATTTTAGAGATAATTAAAAAACGCTATCCTTTAATGCCGGTAATAATTATTAGCGGTCACGGTACTATAGAAACAGCAGTAAATGCTATAAAAATGGGTGCTTACGATTATATAGAAAAACCGTTTAATAATGATAAATTAGTTATTTTACTTACAAGAGCTTGTGAAGTAACAAAGTTAAAACGCGAAAATATAGATTTAAAATCAAAGGTTATAGATAAAACTGAATTAGTAGGCGGATGTTCGGTAACTTTAAAATATAAAATGGCAATAGAAAAGGCAGCTAGCTCTAGCAGTCGTATAATGATTCACGGTAAAGTCGGTAGTGGTAAAGCACTTGCAGCAAGATTAATTCATAAACAATCTAAAAGAGTTAATAATCCGTTCATTATTTTCAGCCCTACCTGTATGACTACGGAAAAAATCAATCAAGAATTATTCGGCGAATCGGAAAAGCAGGCAAATAATAATAAACGCCTTACTATCTTAGAATTTGCCAATAACGGCACTTTATATATAGATGAGGTCAGTAATATTCCTATTCCTATACAAGTAAAATTATTAAAATTCCTTAAAGATCAAACTATTACAAAACCTTGCGGAAAAAATATTAAAATTGATATAAAAATTATCACCGGTACTTCTAAAAATATCCAAGATGAAGTTAATAACGGCAAATTCCTAGAAGATCTATATTATCGCCTTAATGTATCCTCTCTAAAAGTACCTTCATTATATGAAAGAAAAGAAGATATACCGCTACTCGTTAAGTATTTTGTTAAGCAACTTTCAAAATTTTCAGGTTTAAAAGAACGTAGCTTTGCTGATGAAACTATCGCTGCTCTTCAATCCTATAAATGGCCGGGCAATATTAGACAATTACGTAACGTTGTTGAATGGACTTTAATTATGAATCCGTTAACTACAGGTAATAATGAAATTATCAAACCTTATATGATACCTTCTGAAATATTAGCAAATAGTGCTAATCTTACAAAACTTGAAGATAGCTTTGATATGTTATCTATGCCGCTTAGAGAAGCTAGAGAAGTTTTTGAGCGTCAATATCTATCGGCACAAATGAGCCGTTTTAATAATAATATTTCAAAAACATCCTCATTTGTCGGTATGGAAAGATCGGCTTTGCATCGTAAATTAAAATTATTAAGCTTACATATACCTCCTACAAATAGAATAAATGAAGAAGAGTATGAGGAAGCAAATGCTTAAAGTCATATCAATAATTACGATTTATTTGTTATTAAGCAGCTGCTCCGAATCTACTCGTGATGCGAATGGATTACTTACAGATAGCCAAAGCACGGTAATTCGGAATTATATAATATCGCAAAATTCTAAAAACCTTAAAGTGAACCTTAAAGAGAAGTTCGGTTCAAATTTAAAAGGAGTAAAATTAATAGGAGTAAAGCTAATAAATGAAGATTTATCAGGAATAGATTTGACTTCCTGCGAAATATTACGTGCTGATTTTGCAGGTAGCAATTTAGAAAAAGCAATACTTACAAATGCTATAATTCAAGAAAGTAATTTTGCAGATTCGGTAATAAAAAATATTTCCGGATATAATTCTGACTTTCAAGGTTCAATTTTTCACAATATAACATTACAAAATACAAATTTTGTTCAATCAAATTTTAGCGATACTGCTTTTAATAAAACTACTATAATAAATGTCAACTTTGAAAATTCTAAATTTAGTCATGTATTATGGAGCAATACTACTATCGACGGTGTTAATTTTCAAAAAGCTAACCTAAAGAATAATAGCTTTAAAAATACTAATATAACAAATTCAATATTTTACGGTACGGATTTAGAAAAAAGTGTAATAAATAATACCAATTTTACTAATAATTATTTTGAATCTAGCGACCTAAGTCAAACTAACTTAACAGCAGTAATAATTAAGGATTCTAACTTCACACAAAGTATTTTTAATGAAGTAAATTTTAATAACGTACAAAGTAATAATTCTTTCTTTTCATACGCTTCCTTTCAAGATTCAACATTACAAAATATTAGCTTTACTAAATGTGATTTACAAAATAGTACAATTAGTAGTTCAGTTTTAAATCATTTTAAAATCGATAATGCTATATTAAATAATATGAGTCTAAACGATAATAAATTTAATAATGTATCAATAAAAAATAGTAATGCTAATTTTGTAAGGATTAATAAAACTAAAGGCTCAAATATTACTTTAGATAATATTAGCTATACTAATAATATTTTTAGCAATAATGATTTTAAACAATTTACAGTGATTAATACTGACTTAAACAGCAGTGAAATAATAAACTCAAATATAACTAACGGACAATTTAATAATATAAATTTTTCTAAATCTTTAATACAAAACGTAAATTTTTCAGATGTTAAAATTACTTTAGGCAATTTAAATCAAGTAGCTCTAATAAATTCCAATTTAACAAATACTGCGGTTATTAACTCCGTCCTTTCTAATTCGCAAATAAACAATATTAACTACCAAGCGTATTCCGGTTTTATTAATACTAATGTTTCTAATAATATTATTTTAAATAGTGATAATGCGAGCAAAATTCTACCAAATAATATAGTAATAAATTCGGTAAAAGATTTGCAAAAAATAACTCACTTAGCAAATATGAATTTAACAAATTTTGACTTGAGCAACTTAATATTTGATAGAATAGATTTTTCAAATAGTATCTTTAAAAATGCTAACCTAACAAATACGGTAATAAAAAATTCTATTTTAAAAGAGGCTAATTTTTCTGCAGCAATACTTACTAAAACAGATTTTTCAAACTCAATATTAACAGATAGTATATTTAAATCAGCTAAAATTGATCAGGCGGGCTTTAATAACTCCGACCTAACAAATGCCGATTTTACCGAAGCAGCAATTAAAGATACTTCGTTTGATAAAGCTAAGACAAGCGGAATGATAGGAGTAGAATAATCTTTAAATACCTTGGTCCTTATACGAACATTCAGTATGTCATCCCCGCGTGGCATTGTTGCGTGGATCAGTAAATGCTCTTTATGTCATTCCTGCAAAAGTGGAAATCCAGTAAAACATATAAAAAATTTTTTATATGCTTATTTTGTTAAAGGTATAATTTTGTCCAATATTAAGGGTTATGATTCCTGCTTTCGCAGGAATGACATAGCATTTACCTTTGGTTGCTCTTGGAAGACCTTGCTTTATTAGTAGGAGTATTAGACGGTGTAAATGAATTATTGTTTATAAAAGCAGTAAGACTTTGCTGCTTCATTCTATTAATAATTTGTTGTTGTTTAAGACTATTTATCTTTTGTTTTCCGGCTATCCTTATAGATTTAGTAATTTTGGCAGTTTCTACAAATATTTCCTTAGGAGTTTGTAACTGATCAATTCGCTCATAATGTTTTTTAAGAAACTCTTCTTTTATCTTTGGCTTTATTCCTTTCAAATCAACATATGTTCTATATAACTTCTTTAATTTTATTTGTTGCTTGGAAGATTTTTGAGGAAGTGATTTAATCGAATTAACAAGACTACTACCTATTTCCCTTATAATATTAACTGCAGGCGAAGCTATGTTCTTTATTCCTTCATAAATTTTACCTAACCCACTAGCAATAACATCTAATAGTTTAGGCGCATATTCTTTAGATATAGGGGATATATCCCTAATAATATCTCTCGCTTCAGTTAGATTATTAGCTAAATGGAGTAATGCTTTTTTCTCCTCTAACTCGGTAGAGCGATTAGCATATGAACTAGCTATATCTGCCTGAGCATCTATAGTATCGGTAATTATTGATTTAGTATCATTAAAAGAAAGATCTATAGGTGTCTTTTTTTGCGTTATAGGGCTGTCTTCTCTTAATTTATCTAGCCTATCACGTATTGCTTGGTCTTTTTGATCATTAAGGCTTTTACTTTTTTGTTCTAGTTTAAGCTCAGATTGCAGCTGCTCAATTAGATCGTCTACTTCATTACTGGATTTTTTTGTGGGGATATAAGGTCTATCTTGGAGTTTTGCAAACCTTTCTTCTAATTCTTCAAGTGATGGAGGAGTGCCTTTAAGTTTTGCTAGTCTTTCTTCTAATTCTTTTATTATTTTATCGTCCTGCTTTTTCTTAGACATATATACCTCTATAATAATTCCTAGGTTTTGTAAAAGAAAATTAATAAGATTTTTGCAATAATAGTTATTCCTATTTCAAAAAAATCTTATGATTTACAACAAAAAATAGATTAATTTAATTTTCCGCATGCAAAGCCTAGTTATTAATAACACAAACTACTAACTAAAATAAAGTATTTTTGATATGAGTTAAGATATAATTATATAAAGCTAGCATTACCCGCGTGGATCAGTTTTGCCATTGTCACCTAGTTCCTTGATCACGGAGTCTAGTTAAAAATACTAATAATATTAGTATTTTAAGTTATTTTCTGGATACCGCACAATTCAGCTAATTCTGCACGTGCCTTATTTTCTCATATAACTTTAAACATTTTGCTTTTTTAACCATTCCCTAACTTCGTCAGTAGTGTAAGTTTTAAAATCAAGGGCATTAATTCTTTGCAAAGCAATTTTAGCATCTTCTGAATCTTCTTGTATTTCCTATAGATAATATTCAATTGCTTTACGTACTATATACCCTTTTGATCTGTCTAAGTTTTTTGCTGACTATGCTAAACTATTATTTAGTTCGTCCGGAATAGTTACATTCAGTCTTGCCATCTTGTGACCTATCTTTAATTAATAACACATTACGACACATAATAGCACAAACTACAAACTGAAAAAAGCTATAAATACTTATCCAACACGTCCGACATAATTTTACGAGCTACAGGGGCGGCGGCTTTACTACCGCCTCCGCCATGATCAATAAAGACGGTAACGGAATAACTAGGATCGTGATAAGGAGCGAAGCCTAAGAACAAGGCATGATTACGCCTCCCCCAAGCAACAGATTTACGGTTTAAATCATCTTTAGCATTTAGTTTGCCTTGCACCTGCGAAGTACCGGTTTTACCAGCAAGCTGCCTATTTTTGCCTAAAATTCTATTATAATACGCCGTACCTCCCGCAACATTAACGGTATTATACAAACTTTCTTGGATTATTGTGATATTTTCGGGCTTAATATTGACATTATAAAATTCCGGATCATTTTTTAATATTCTAGGCGTATACAGTTTACCGTTACTTGCAATCGCCGTAATAAACCTTGCAAGCTGCATCGGCGTTACCCCTAGAAACCCCTGTCCAATTGCTAAATTAAAACTATCTCCTATTGACCAAGGAAGCTTTAATTTTTTCTTTTTCCACTCTTTTGACGGTACAAACCCGCTACTTTCAGGAGCTAAATCAATACCGGTTTTTGAGCCGAGGCCAAATTCTCTTGCAACTTCAAGAATTTTATCTGGACCTACTATTCTTGCTAATTCATACATATAAATATTACAAGAATGCTTTAAAGCAGACATCATATCTAACGTTCCGTGTCCGCTATGATTCCAACATCTAAAGCTATTAGTACCAAGAGCAGAGCTACCGTCGCAAAAAACGGTTTTATTAGGACTAATGCCTACTTCAAGGGCTGCAAGTATGGTAATTATTTTAAAAACCGAGCCTGGAGGATAAGAATTTTGTATTACCTTATTAATTAAAGGCTTATAAGGATCACTCATTAAACTTTGCCAATATTTTTCCGATAATTTACTGAAATGATTTGATTCAAAACCCGGGGTGGAAGCACAAATTAGTACATTTCCGGTTTTAGTATCCATAACTATTACCGAAGAACCTTTAGGATTTAAATATTGCTGGATATTTTGCTGAAGAGACGCATCGATATTTAAATGCATATCTTCACCCGATTTAGTAGGGGTTCCTGCTATTTCTCTTACCTGCTTACCGTAAGCGTTTACTTCAACTTTTTTATAACCAAATGCTCCTCGTAGTTTGTTATCGTAATATTTTTCAATACCAGATTTACCGATATTAAAATCGCTTAAACTATGTATATTTAATTCCTGCTTCTCTTGCTCATTTATTTGACCAAGATAACCGATTAAATGAGAAGTAACGCTTGAAAAAGGATAAAACCTTAAATAACCTATATCAATAAATATTAAAGCGAGTTTATGCTTTTGTTCTTCAATCATTGATACTTGCTGCCAATCAAGCTGATCAAATATTATTAAAGGAGTGTGGCGACTAGATTTTTTAATTTTTTGCTTAATATAATTATATTGTTCCGGAGATAAATTTAGAATATTACTAATTATTTCTAATTCATCCCTATAATTATTATTAATGCTCCTATCTATTACTAGCTGATAACATGGTTTATTAGTAGCTAAAATATTGCCGTCTAAATCGTAAATTCTTCCTCTAGTCGGTGGAAGTACAACGAAATTAATACGATTCTTATCCGATAAAGTCTTATATTCTTCGCTTTTAATAAGCTGTAAATAAAACATTCTTATTCCAAGCAACGATAAAAATCCGAGTTTACCTAATCCGATTATAAAGGCTCTTCGTGAAATTAACTCACCATGTAATATTTTCTTATTTAGCATACTTTTTAAAGTAATTCATAGGAGAGTCAAGTATAAAACGAATTATATTATAAGAAAATATAGTTGTTAAAAATTGAAAGAAAATTATTAAATATCCGTCTGCTTCTAGCTTCTTGATTGTTATTAGTAAATATTTAAAATTCAATATAAATAAACAATAAACGCAAAAAATAATGAAATTTATTAAATAGTTTCTAGCTACAAAATATTTTGAAGATAATTTATAAATCGTATATGCCGATAAAAAAACTAGCGAATTTGTACCGATAGGCATACCGCTTATTTGATCTATAAATAGACCGAGAAAAAATATACTAAAAATATTTAAGGAATATAACGACATAAAATAATAAATAAATATAATTTCCATCGCCGGAAAGATTCTGCTTTGAATATTTATTTTATAACTCACTAACGGAAATAATATTATAAAAAAACATAACAAAGCAAACAGCAATTTTAATGTTATTTGTAAGCTATTTTTATATATTTCCTGTTTTATCTTTAACATAAATAGTTTTTTGTTATATAGTTTTGTACTGTGTCATACCATGAATTGATCGGCAATTAGGTTGTCACCCTACGACTTGATCGCGGAATCTATATAAACAACATTTTGTGTGGTCATTTTTACTGGACCCCGTGGTCAAGCCACGGGGTGACAATAGAAAAATCGAAGCCACCCAACAATCATATCAACCGTATACAAAATATAAATTAATTTTCTATTTTGTACAGTTTTAAAAAATGAATATGGATTCTACAATAACTCACAACAACTAGGGTTAGGTCTTTTATCATTACCGCTAAGCTCTAATTCTTCTTGTGCCTCGGAACTTGTGGATATAAATAGTTGTTTTGATATAATATTATTTATTGTTGTCGTAGGATCAACAGACTTAAGCCGTGGGATAGGTATACTAGGTTTATCTGTTATATTTTTATTTTTTGACATAAAAACCTCCTTTTTAGCTTATAAATACGTCATTGCCAGAAAATTTAGGCTTTTTGTTGCATAGATCGTTTGATGTCATTCCCGCATAGGCGTGGATGACATCAAGTAGGTTTTACCGATCCACGCAACAATGCCTGCTCGCAATGACAAAATCTATAATTATTAGGTAATATTTTAACTTTATTCTTCACTTTGTTCTATCGGTTCTAAACCATATAAAGATATCATACGTTCAAATACTCTACCGGCAGTAGGGGCAGCTGTCCAACTTGCGGTTGCAAAGCCGAAGCTTTCTTTAGTCGGTTTTGGCTCATCAAATCTAATAAAAATAATATATTGCGGGTTAGATGCAGGCAGCATACCTAAAAACGATGACGCTCTACTATTTTTTAGATATTTCTTTTTTCCCCCTGCCCCTTGTGAAAGTTTTTCTGCCGTACCGGTCTTACCGCCGATAAGATAGCCTTTGACCTCTGCTCTTTTACCGTTACCTTCTTTTACTACCGCTCTAAATAATTTCTTCATTTGGGTAGAGGTATTTTCACTAAAAACTTTTGTACCTATTACTTTTTCATCCTTTCTTTTTAATAAAGTAAGATCATATAAAGTACCGC
>NZ_AWXL01000019.1:0-74197 GCF_000485845.1 Rickettsia gravesii BWI-1
ATATAAAGTACCGCCGTTAACAACCGGTAACATTGCTCTAACAAAATGCAAAGGGCTAATCGAAATGCCGTAGCCGTACGACATAGTAACACTCGTTAACTCATTCCATCTTTTCTCGGAAGGAAATAACGGAGTACCTCGTTCAGGTAATTCTATTTGTAACTGATCTAATAGACCTAATTTCTTTAGGTATTTTTTAAAATTGCTTTTACCGATTTCAAGCATAATTTGACTTGTGCCAATATTTGAAGAATATAGAAAAATCTCAGGTACACTATGCCATCCTTGCCTTGGCGTATAATCCTTAAGCTGGAATCCTCCTACTTTCATATAGCTTATATCATAAGCATCATTCATATTTATTGCACCGGTATCAAAGCCGACTGCCATAGTTAATGCCTTAAACACCGAACCCATTTCGTAAATGCCGAGACTTGCTATATTAAACAGCTCTTCCGGTTTGGCTAAACTCGGATAATGCGGATCGAAATCAGGCTTATTTACTAATGCTAAAATCTCGCCATTATTTGGATCAGCAATAATGCCTACTGCTCCTATGGCCTTAAATTGCTTTAAAGTTTTATCAATCTCCTCACTTAAAATACTTTGTAATCTGATATCAATAGATAATTGAAGCGGTTCTTTCCGATTCTTTGGTTCGTTTAATTCATAATCAGAATTAGTTAAATACTTATCATACGCGAGCTCTAAGCCACTAAGCCCTACCGAGTCTCTACCTACATAACCGACAACATGCGACAATAAATTAGAAAAGGTATAAATTCGTTTCTGCTCTTCTTCAAATTCAAAACCAAGTAACCCAAGACTAGTTATCTTTTCTTGCTGACTAGGTAGTAAATCCCTTTTTACCCATATAAAGCTTTTATTTGACTTAAGTTCTGCAAGTAATTTAGCTTTATTAATATCAGGTAGAATTTCTGCTAGCTTTTTTACGGAAGTGTCAGGATCAAGTACTATTTGTGGATTAGCAAATAATGAGGCAGAAGGTAGATTCACTGCTAATAAATTACCGTTTCGATCAACTATTTCTTTTCTAAATTGATGATTTTTTTTAAAGGAATTAATATTTTTATCGTAAACATTCGTAGCAACGATTATCAATCTGTAAGACAAAGTACAAAAAAGAAAAGAAAAGCCACAAATAACCATTAATAATCGGATTTTTGTATTTTTACTACAAACATTCCAAATTATTAAACTTTTAATTGCAGGTTTCCATTTTTCCAAAATTTGTTTCATATGTTATTTATGGTGTTTCAAACACTAATATTTCCGCAATCCTTATGTCATTCCCGCGAAAGCGGGAATCCAGTACTTTAAAACCTTTTCAAAACTTGATTTGAAAAGTAAAAAATCTTTACAATCAAGATTTTTTGAAAAGCTCGATTTATCTCGCTTTACCCTAGATTCCCGCCTACGCGGGCATGACATCGAACGCTTTTTCCAAGCCATGCAACAATCCTACCAAGATACGAATATCAACTTCAAAAAGAGCAAGGAATCCACAAGACGAGGAACGGAGCGTATACTTAATACGTGAGTACCGCAGTACTTTGTAGGATGACGTAGCCAATTTTTGAAGTTCATCGAGTATCCTTCACTCTACTCGAAACAGTCTGTATATACTTATTATTTGTAATTCTTTTGTAACGCCATTTACTACTCTTGGAAATACTAATATTATGATTAAATTTAATATTTTGATCGATATTTGGCCCTAACGGATCTTTTATCATTTGATAAGATTTAACTGTTTCTAATTTTAAATAAGCCGCCGCAAGTTTTTCCAATCTAGCTGGCAAAAGTAGATAAGCTTGCTCTGCTTTTAAAATATGAATATTATTATTCTCACTATTTATCTGTTTTACAACGCTACTTAATTGATAATCAAGAATTGAGACTCGCTCCTTTATGCTAAACAAACTACATATTGCTATAATTGTTATCAATAATGTTAAATAGTGAAGCTTTCTTATACTCATAATTAATTACTCATATATCGCTTTTGCTGCTCGAAGTTTTGCCGATCTCGCTCTAATATTTAGCCCTACTTCTTTATCTGACGGTGCTAGAGCTTTGTTAGTAATAATCTTAAGCCATTTATTTGGATCAATCGTCATGTCGTCTTTAGCATATTTTGATCTTACTACCGGCTTTTCCGAATTTTCTTTAAAGAAATTCTTAACTATCCTATCTTCTAAAGAGTGAAAAGACACCACAACTAAACGTCCGTCTTTCTTTAATATATTTTTTACATTCACTAAAAACTGCTCTAACTCCCCAAGCTCATCGTTTACATAAATCCTAATGGCTTGAAAGGTTTTAGTTGCAGGATCAATTTTGCCTTTTCTAAATCCTATACTACTTCTAACAATCTCGGCTAACTTGCCTGTACTATCAATTCTCGCCGTTTTTCTATATTCTACAATTCTCTTAGCAATTCTTCGTGAAAAGCCCTCATCTCCGTATTTGTAAATTACGTCAGCTAGCTCTTTTTCCTCTGTCGTATTTACAAACTCCTCAGCACTAAGCCCTTGCCTGCTCATACGCATGTCGAGTGGTCCGTCATGCAAAAACGAAAATCCTCTATCTGCTATATCTAACTGCATTGATGAAACGCCTAAATCCAGCACTATCCCATCAAATTTTTTTTCCTTAAGCTTTGCAAAACTATCCGCAAAATTCGTTTCTACAAAATCAAATCTCTCACCGTAATTTTGCTGAATTTCTTCGGCTCTTTTAATCACGTTTGGATCACGATCCAAGGCTGTGACATAACAGTTACAGCTTGCTAATATTGCTTTGCTATATCCTCCTGCTCCAAACGTACAATCTAAATAAAACTCACCGTCTTTTGGGCTTAGGGCTTTTAACATTTCATTTAGCATTACAGGCACGTGAGATTGTATCATTAATGAGCATTCCTTAGAGTTAACCGCTTTTCATGAGCAATTTTTTGAGCGGCATTTAAATATTTCTCAAAATTCTGCGGCTGCCAAATCTCAAAAATCACCCCTTTACCTACAAAACATGCTTGCTCTTCGATTCCTGCATGCTTCATTAAAGATTGCGGCAATATAACTCTTCCCTCCCCATCAAAGGAAAGTTGTACAGCTTCCCCGAATATAATAGTCTCAAACGCATCACGCTCCTCGGAATAAGGATCAAGCGTCTCTATCATCTGCCTTAATTTCTCGATATGCGAAATACCGCACACCTCTATACAATTATTCCTAATCGACGGATAAGCAATTACACCGTTAAATAATTCTTTCCCTAGTACCGCACGGTAATTCGCCGGCACCGACACCCTACTCTTTTTATCAACACCATTTACATACTTAGATAAAAATACATTCATTGGTATAATTTGGGTTAGTTTGGGATTTAATGGAAAATTATAGGATATTATAGGCATATCAAGGAGTCAAGGGTTTTTAACAAGGATGAGTTAAATTATTAAGATGTCATACCGTGGCTTGACCACGGTATCCAAAAAAAACAATTTAAAATACTAATAATATTAGTATTTTATAATGGATTCTGCGATCAAGTCGCGGGATGACAGAGGGGGAATTGATCCACACAACAAAGCTTAATCCAATGATTTTATGGATTTTTTTTCAGTGATTTTCACCTTAACAATTCATATTATTTAATATATTAATTTAAGGTAAATAATTATAGTAATTTTATGGCTAAAGTTAGAGAAATAGAAACGAACATGGCTACTCTAATAACAGAACAAACATCTTCTTATGATACAGGTATGGTGTCTGGATGTTACCTTACTAGAGCAAGACAACACCCTAACTCCTATTTCTTCTTCCAATTTTATCCCTAGCATTAGTTTATCGGCCATTCAAGATTCGTTTAATTATACAGTTCTACATAAGGCTATTTACCGCAAACTTTATGATATAGCTGAATTTTTACTAGAAAAAGGAGCTTCAACAGAGTTAAAAGATTTAGATAGGTATACACCTTTTCAATTAGTTATTCATGAAGGCTACACAGAAATGGTTAAATTACTAATAATATATGGAGCAGATCATTGAGATAAAAAACTAATAGAATTAGTACCCGATGATAAACCTGAATTAAAAGCTTTTTTAAGCCTTGCAATAGCGTCTCAAAATAATAATTCTAGCACAATAGATAATTCTCTTGTGACCACCTAAAGGTATAGAAAAATTAAATGATACTACAAATTTCTATACCGGTTCAAGAATATCTAAAATTGTTGTGGTTGCTGATGAAAATCCTGAAGAGTTGGGACCTGAATTAGCTGGTGAAGTACATGAATAGGTTTCTTAAACATACTCAATAATGACCTATAGAACTATTTTAATATAGGTTAATTTAAAAAATATTGACTTATTAATTTTTATTATGTTTTATTTGAAATAATTATTGATTAATGTTAATAATGATTTTATTTTTTCATAAATAAAGGTTAATTATGCCGCAACTTAAAATAGGTATTTTTAAAATACATAAATATTGTAAAAATATAAAAACTACAACTCAATCAAACTCTAACTATCCCCTAAAGAAAAAAACTACTGAAAAAAAATTAAATCCCAAGGTAAAGTATATAAATATGATCCCAACCAAGATATTTGGACACCGGATACTGAACTTCTTGGAACAGATTATGACACATAATTATAAATCTAGCATTCTTGACTAAATATATATTGTGAACAAATGCTAAGTTTGAGCTTTAAAATCTAATTTATGTTTAATTTACCTATTGATAATATTATCGTATTCATATACCTAATATCTATTCTACTTATTGGTATATATTACCGAGCTAAACATAGTAGTTTTAAGAACTATGCAAATGTTGAAAGTACAGCGCAAAATAGTAAGCTGTTATTAATAGCTACGATATTTGTAAGTTCTGTCGGAGGAGCCACCACTTGCGGCATTATGGAAAAGGCTTTTTTGGGGCATGAATATTATGCTTACGCTCTTATACTTACAATACCTATAGATATATTAATTGCAATCTATATAGTGCCTTTAATTGCCAAACATTACGGAGCTGAAAGCATCGGCGATATCCTGAGTACATATTACGGTAATATAGGTCGTTTTATCGGAGGGGTTAGTTCGGTTATCGTTTCAGTAGGGTTTTTGGCTGCTCAAATAAGCGTAAGCGGCTATATTTTTCAATATATCTTAGAAATAAATGATGTAAATGGGGTAATTTTAAGTTATAGTATAGTACTTATATATACTACAATAGGCGGTTTACAATCTATTGTTTTTACTAATTTACTACAATTTTTGGCGATGATAATCGCTATACCAACCATAACTTTTATCAGTTTAAATAAAATCGGTTTTGTAGATTTTATTAATAACCTACCTACGGAAAATGCAAATTTTGATCAGAGCAACCTACTTTCTTATACAATTGCAGCAGCTTTAAGCTTTAGCGTCATGAATCTATATCCTACATTTATTCAAAGAGCTTTAATTAATAAAAATCCTACGCAAACAACTAAAGCAATATATGCAAAATCCGCTATATATTTTTTCTTCTTGATTTGCATTACTTTAAATGGTTTAATTGCTTATAAGCTTTATCCAAATCAACCGTCAAATTTAGTATTACCTTATTTAATCAACCAAATCATCCCAACTTTAATTCAAGGGGTAGTAATGAGCGGACTCTTAGCTGCCGTTATGTCTACTGCTGATTCTGATTTAAACGTTACTTCTATAGCTATTGTTAAAGATATAATCAATCCTATTTTTAAGGTTAAAAATCAGCAAAAATTATTATTAATTGCTCGAATGATTAACGTTATAACAGGAAGTTTTGCAATAATTGTAGCTTTAAAATTTAGTAATGTAATTGACTTAGTAGTATTCTTCACTGGTTTCTGGGGACCGGTAATATTAGTACCGTTAATAACAACGCTTTTTGGTATCAGAACATCTAAAACTATAATGGTCTTATCATCACTTGGCGGAGCAGCTACCTTCTTAACATGGGAATATTATTCTTTATCGTTGCAATATTTCAACCTTAGAGGAGTGTTTATAGGGACGATGGTGAGTCTTGTGATATTTATTCTAGGATGGTGGTATTCTAATGTCATTATGAGGAAAGTCATATAAAATATATTATCTATTTACTTGAAGTTTTAAATAATTTAATATATTAACTCAAGGTTAATAATTGAATTATGAGGATTTTATGTCTAAGCAAAATAGTATTGAAGGAACATATAGCATAATAATTCCTATTGAAGACGAGAATGGGAGAATAAAATTTAAGTTTAATTCACGTGATAACGTTAATGGCAGCACTTTAGCTGATATAGCTACGTATTCAGAAAATATGCGCAATATGTATTACTCTACATAAGCAAAAAAAATGATGCGGTTAACTCTTTAATGACAGGAGCTTTAAATTATTCTATTCATGGTACAATGACTCCATATTATCCTGACTTAACTAAATTTAATATTAATGATTTATCTCAGAATGATGAACCTACATTAATAGGCGAAGCATGCCAAGAACTTAAAGATCCTATTGAGGATATAAAAAGCTAGCCTTATTGCATGAATCCAGAAACCCGCTCGATGTCATTCCTGCGGAAGCGGGAATTCAGTGACAAGTAGGATAAATCGAGCTTTTAATTTTTAAAATTTAGTATGTCTAGATTTTTTAGTGACTGAATTCCTGCCTCCGCGGGAATGACATCGCGACTTATACAACTAGGTTTTTCATGAGTTATAATATTAGTTTTTTCTGTGCAAAACATTAAAAATCATCTCAGCAAGTGACTTGTTAATACCATTTACTTTAGCAAGCTCATCTATGGTTGCGTCGCATACTGCTTTATACGAACCAAAATAATGCAGTAATGCTTTTTTACGAGTTTCACCTACGCCCTCTATATCGTCAAGACTTGATATTTTTATAGCACGTGATCTACCTAGTCTATGATTCTTTATGGCAAAATTATGTGCCTCATCTCGCAAGATTTGTAAATATTTCATAACCGGCAAATTCTTATCTAGAGTAAATACTTCCTTACCTATCACATGGAACTGTTCAAAACCGGCATTTCTATCTACTCCTTTTGACATACAAACAAAAGGAATATTCATTTCAAATTTATCCATCACCTCTTTAACGACGCTTAAATGCCCTTTGCCGCCATCTATAATCATTAAGCTTGGCAATTTATGTGGCTCTTGCCTTAACCTTGTAAGCCGCCTTGTTAGGACTTGCCGGAGCATCTCATAATCGTCACCTTTTATGTCACCCCCACAGTTCTTTATGCCATTCCCGCGAAAGCGGGAATCCATTAACCTTTTTGGATCCCCGCTTTCGCGGGGATGACATACGAGAGAGGGAGCATTGACATTAAAAACCCGATATTCTTTTTTATCAAAACCAACTTTACCAGCAACTACCATCACTCCAACCGCAAACTTACCTTGAATATGGCTATTATCATAAATCTCAATTCTTTCAGGAATTTCAGAAAGACCAAATAGCTCTTTAATTTCAAACATAATCTCTTGATTTTTTGCAAATTTCTTCAAATACTGCTCTAGAGAAAATAAAGCATTTGTCTCAGCATTTTGAACTAATTTAGCCTTACCGCCTTTATTAGGTACTGTAATATTAAGCTGAAGTATATTGTTGATTTTCTTAATCGCCTCTATCACATTCTCTTTATCATTAATTTCATGATTACTTATAATTGCCGCAGGCACGTGTTGTTTTTGGTAAAATTGTAATAAAAAATATTCTAATACTTCTTCTTTGGTACTATTTTTGGTAGAAGTAGGAAAATAAGGAATATTACCGCATGCTTGCCCTGCCCTATATAAAAACACTTCCACGCAATAATGCCCGTTCTTTTCCACAATAGCGATTATATCTGCGTCTTTAACGACATCTGAAACCCCTGCCTTAAGCTGCACATAACTAAGTGCTTTAATGCGATCTCTAATTTCTGCCGCCTCTTCAAAACGCATCTGACTACTTAGCTCTTCCATCTTTCTAGATAGGTTCTCTTGGAGTGCTTTAGTGCGACCTTGTAAGAAATCTTTAACCTGAGTTACTAAGTCTCTATAGACTTCCTTGTTTATTTTACCGACGCAAGGAGCATAACAACGTTTTATTTCATATTGTAAGCAAGGGCGAGTACGTGAATTAAAGTAATTATCCGTGCAGGAACGTAATTTAAAAATTTTTTGTAGTTCGGTCAAAGTAGTGTTAACTTCTGCACTCGAGGCAAAAGGACCAAAAAACTCCCCGTCACTTAGAGTTTTACCTCGATATTTTAGTAATTGTGGGAAATCATGATCTAAACGTAACTTAATGAAAGGAAAAGACTTGCAGTCCTTAAGAAGAATATTAAATTTCGGCTGAAATTTCTTGATTAGCTGTGCTTCTAAAAGTAGTGCTTCAACTTCGGAATTAGTGATGCTATACTCTAAAAAACAAGTATTTGCAATCATCCGAAGCGTCTTATTATCTAAATCGCTTTTAATATAATTAGTAAGGCGTTTCTTTAAATTTTTAGCTTTACCGACATAGATAACTTGTTTGTTAACGTCAAACATTCGATAAACCCCTGAACGCTCAGGAGCATCTACAAGTTTAGATTTAATTAACTCACTTCCGGTAATTTCTAGGGTCATGTGTATAGTTTCCTATGTCATTCTTAGCTAAAAGCCGGAATCCAGAAAAAATAACCTTAATATTGATATAAAAATTACACATTAAACCTAAAAAAACAAGTTTTTTATAGGTTTTACTGGATTCCCACCTTTGCAGGCATGACATAGAAGGGTGAACCATGCAACAATAACCTTCAATTCCCCGTTTTATTATACGGATTGTCATTTGCAACTTTAACATTCACTATTTTTCGTGTATTGTCATCAAAGAAAAAGGTTATTTTAAACTCATCTCCTACATTTAAATCTACTTTTGGGTCATAAAGCATAATATGCATGCCACCGGGCTTAAAATCAACATTAATATTACCGGCAATTGAAAATGGATAATCCACTTTTACCATTTTACTAACCCCTTGATCATTAATTGTTTGATGAATTTCTATTCCACTTATCTTATCTGAAGATATATTCACTAAATTATAACTCTTACTTCTACTATTTATTAATGTAAAATACATAGCAGAATTGCTAACTTTACCTTGCACATTTGTTGTAGGTCTTGCCCAAGGCTGTGCAAAGTGAACGGCTACCTCTGCAGGTAAATCATCGGGCTGATCAGAAGAAGAATTTGTAGAATTAGGATTTTGAGCTGTTTGGTTATCAGCATAGCTTACTGCACAAATTAAAGTTATAAAACTAATTAGTAATGTTTTTAGCATAATAATACCCTTAATAAATTAAAATGAAATATTAGCATAGATTAAATATAAATCTAGTTTTTTAAAAGATATTTTTTGTACAATTCTTGTGGTAATCTCTCTATAGCATAACGAACTGCGGTTCTTGGCATTTGTAAAGTATAGCGATCCAAAAAATCTATTAATTGTTTTTCATCTTTTTTTCCTGCTTCACGTAACATCCAACCTACTGCTTTATGCATTAAATCATGTTTATCGTTTAAGAGTAATTTTGCTATTTCAAAAGTCGTATCTAATGTATTATTTTTGATCAAATACCAAGTAGCAACTATAGCTATTCGTCTTCCCCACAGAATTTTCGATTTTGTTAGTGTAAAGAGATAATCCTTTTCTTTATCCCATAAATAAGCTCCGATTATATCATGAGCTGATGCATCCACTCAATTCCAATTATTTACGTGTTTTATATTGTTTAAATAAAAATTATACAAAAACTCTTTATCTTGTGCTGTCTGATATTGCATAATCAAAATAGCTAACGCTAAAAATCTCTCTTCATTAAATTCTTAAGTAATAAGTCGGCTTAAATCCTCCATATCCAAATTATAATAACTTTATTGTACGTAAAGTCGGCACGGTAACACCAATAAATCGGTCATGCTCTCCATACTCTCCTTCTCTAGTTTTCAAGAATAGCGTTCTACGTTCTACAGGAATAGTAGCATTCTCAAGTAAAATATTTCTAATTTGTTGTAAATTTTCTCTCATGTTCAATAAGCCATTTTTTACGATGTAATCCCCCGCCATAGCCTCCAAGTTCGCCATTGCTATTAATAATACGATGACAAGGAACAATGATTGCTAACTGATTCATACCATTAGCATTTGCAACAGCTCTATAAGAATTAGGTTTGCCCAAAGCTTTAGCCTGATTTAAATAGCTTCGTGTTTCAACGTAAGGTATATTAATTAATTCTTGCCAAACCATTTTTTGAAATGGGATTCCTAAAAGCTATATAGGCGTATTAAATTTTTGTAAAGTACAATTGAAGATCCTCTTCAATCATTAAAATCGGTTCAGTGCTTCCAGGAATAATAGCAGATTCTGTCTTAATCCTTAGCCTCTCAATTTCACACTCCAAACCTCTTCTATCAACAAACTCTAGCAAATAAAGCAATTTTCCATCACTAATTGCCAGCATAGAACCAAGAGGCGTATCTAGCCAAGCGGATTTTAAACTCATTATTTTACCCTAAATATGATTTCTTAATATTATAATATTGATTTTTTATTTAACAATTTTATATTTTTAAAACTAACAATTTATAGGAATTACTATGATAAAAGCTCATGTTTTTAAATATTCTCAGGTAATTTTAACCAAGAGGGAGCTCGCTATAATAAAATTTAGCGAATACAGTGGACTAAGTATACCGGATATTGCTACTATGGCAAAAGAAGAAGACAAACCTACCATTTCTTATACACTTTCATACAAACTTGGTAACTCAGGTGAGAGAGAATTAAAACATTATACAAAACATTTTTTAGCAGCTCGCGATTATGATACCGGTATGGCATATGGAAGCTCAAAATGACTATGACTAAAACGCTTTAGACATATTAGGAAAATATTACGATAATACGACTACAGATATTATATAAATATTGATAGCTTAAAAATTCTACAATAGCGCATTATGCAATAATTCGCTATTTGCGTTATTTAAGCCAAATCATTTAGCTTCATGATCTTTAGCAAAATCAATTAGGCTTTCCACAACATCAAGAAAATAATCATCAAGTGAATTTCTCATTTCATTTAAAATGAAAGTGTTTTTTGTCCAATGAACAATTATTTTCTGCTTAATGAATAGGTATCAAGAGCAATTTGAATGGCATTTTCACGCTGATTTTGATCTTTTCGATTCTGTAAGAAGCTAAGTGATTTTCTATAAAAAGCTATTATTGTTTTGTCAGTGCCGAGTTCACTTAGCACATCATTTTTAAATTCAGCTCTTATTTTTTTAACTCTATTTAAAAGATCACTATCCGATAAACGTTTATTATGATGCTGTATTATTGTGTTATTTATAAGGGTAGAAAATTTTTGATAAAAGGCAGGATCGATATTGATATAATCCTTAATAGTATCTTGTATTTGATTAGCCATATCCATGACCGTGATATCTGTCCTTTTGATAAGTTGTTCAAACATTTCATCGTTAAAAATGTTAACCGTTTCAGTTTTAGTAATATGACCGGCAATAACATGCTCATCAAGCAACTTCATGATTTGAGCGGTATATATTTTTTTTATCCGGTTTTTCTTTATAATGCTTTTCCACTATCTCTTTGAGCTTATTAAATTTTATTCATATTGTAAATTAACTCGTTCTTTTTCTTCATAAAATTCATAAGAATTAGAAGCTATAGACATCAGATTTTTAAATTTATTCAACAAGGAATAAAACTTATTGCGTATAGCTTCATCGGCTAAATGCTGTTTGAGCTGTTCAGAACCCAAATCGTTAGGCACATTTATAAAAATATTTTTAATTTCTTGTAGTAACGGAAAAAGTGCTTTCAATTTATCATCTACAAAAAATATAGCATCTTCTAAATCTTCTCTATCAAAATTGTTTAAACCATAATTTTCATAAAATTGATGTGCTTGTTTTAATTGATTCGACAACCCTACATAGTCAATTATGTAACCGTATTCTTTAGTGTTCCCTTTTTCTTCAAATAGACGATTCGCACGAGCAATTGCTTGTAAAAGATTATGCTCTTTTAATTCTTTGCATATGTAAATAACTACATTACGCGGTGCATCAAAACCGGTTAGTAATTTTGAAACTACAATTAAAATTTCAGGATCATCGGAACTTTTAAATTTTTTAATAATTCTATTATTGAATTTTGCTCCATATTGTTCCCCCATGTTTTTTATAAATTTATCTACTTCATTTTCGCTTTCAATATCTTTATAACCGTCCCGGTCATCAGTAGAAGATATAACAACTTCAGAACTTACTTGTCCTATATCATCTAAAATTTTTTTAAAACGAACGGCAATTAATCTAGAAGGAACTATTAACATACCTTTTAAACCCGTGCCTTTAAACGTTTTTAAATAGTGCGTTGAAATATCAAATGCTTTGGCATAAATAGCTTCCTTTGTTTGAACAAGCATCTTTGAGCGACTGAATCTTGTTTTCAAAGCTGCTTTTTCTTCTTTATTTAATCCATTAGTAATCATATCAAAATATTTATCAAGCAATGATTCATCTTCAAGATATTGCCGAATAATACGCCCTTCATAAAATAACGGTATAACCATGTTATCTTTTAACGCATCTTTTATAGTATATTTATGAATTAGCCCACCAAACTTTCTCATAGTGTTTTTTTTGTTCTTTTAAAAGCGGTGTACCGGTAAATGCTATATAACAAGCGTTAGGCAAAATAGTTCGCATGTTATCTGCTAAATCACCGTATTGAGTACGATGACCTGCGTCAATAAGAGCCAAGATCTTGTCGTGAGAATCTTTACAATAATCTTCAAGAACTATTTTAAATTTATTAATTACCGTAGTTATAATAGATACATCGCTTCTAATTAATTTAATTAGCTCTGCCGATGTAGTTGCAAGTTTAGGTTCAAGTCCACAAGCTTTAAAAGTACTTTCGATTTGTCCGTCAAATTCAATTCTATCGGTTATAATTATGATACGTGGACTCGCAAGATTAGCGGATTTTATTAGACATTTGGCAATCATTACCATTGTTAAAGATTTGCCCGTACCTTGCGTGTGCCATATTACCCCACCTTTTCTAATGTTATACTTTTCACGTTCTCCTACCCTTTTTATATTTGCATGCGTACCGAAAAATTGATGATGACGAGCTATTTTTCTTACATCATTATCAAAAACACAAAAATTTTTAACTAAACCAAGTCATCTTTCAGGACGACATAGAGCATAAAGTACTTTATCTTACTCGGTAGGTTCTACGCTACCTGCTAATTGTTGTTTATCAAAATAATTTCTACAAGCAGCAAAATCACTGGCCTAAAAAAGATTTTTGACCTCTTCAGTTAACGGCTTGTTAATTAAATTACGTATAATATTGATATTTTGTTTTTTTCTCCCTCTTCTCACCAAATACTCCAATATTTGTCCGAGCTGCCTACAGTAGCATATTTCACTTCATTTTTATTTATAGCAATTAATAATTGAGCATAATGAAAAAGATGCGGTATTTCATCTGATTTTTGATTACGTATATGCTGAGATATAGCTTGATCTAATGACTCGATAGGCAATTTACATATCAATTACTACAAAAGGTATGCCATTAACGAATAATACAATATCACATATACGTATACTACCTTTACGTATGATTCTACCGGCATTTCAAAAACAGCATGATAAACATTATTTTTAGGCGTTATACCTACAATACTATCGGGAAAGACTGAATCAAAATCAAGTATTGCAGTAATTCCTATGTTAGCTGCAATTGCTAATACAATAGTTCCTTTAGGAAATAATCTACTTACTTTTAAGCCTTTTTCGTTTAAAGTCTGTTTATAATATCTAACGTAACTACTTGACTTAGGTATATCACCAGTTTGGATAAAAGGAATTTCACCACCGTAATATCTAGGTCATTTCTTGGACGAATAGAAAACTTACCACGTTGAATATAAGCTATCTCTCCAAGGGTACTCTTGAATCATCCTTTAACAACCCCAAGCTCTTTTAGATGAATATCCAGCTGTGAACGTATATTTACTAAATCTTTTTCGAATTATTGGATTTCTTTTTGCAGTTCTGCTATGTTAACTTCTTCCTCATTCTCATATGTATCAATATAACGGGGAATATTTAAATTATATTTATTTTCACGAATTTCTTCGATATTTGCTTGATGAGAATATTTTTCAATGATTTTTCTATTTTTATAAGTATCAACAATTTTATTAATATGCTCGTCTTCTAAAAAATTCTGCCCTTTACCTGCGTTAAAAAATCCACTAGCATCGATAAATAATATATCTTTTCGCTGTTCGTTTTCTCCTTTCTCTTCTCTTGAGCGATCAAATACTAAAATAGCAACAGGAATACTAGTTGAAGTAAAAAGATTAGCAGGTAGACCAATTACTGCATCTAATAGATTATCTTCGATTAAACTCTGACGAATTAAACCTTCACTTTCCCCACGAAATAATACGCCGTGCGGTACTACTTATAGCAGCACGTCCACTCCGCGGCTTAGTGGTTTTAATCATATGCAAAATAAAGACATAATCTCCATTACTTTTAGGAGAGATACCACGCTCAAAACGATTATACTCATCATTAGCTGCGTTTTCATGCCCCCATTTTTCTAAACTAAAGGCGGGTTAGCAACAACTATATCAAACTCCATAAGCTTATCGTTTTCAAGTAACGCCGGATGATTTAGTATATCACCCCAATAAATATGTGCTCCGCCTTCCGCATGTAAAAACATATTCATCTGTGCTAATGCCCATGTTGTATTAGTCATTTCTTGACCGTAAAGTGCATAATTATCATTCTCTACTTCTTTAGCCGCTCTAATTAATAGTGAACCGGAGCCACAAGCCGGATCACAAATTGTATTGCTGGACTCCGGAGCAGCAAGCTTGGCAAGTAAAGTTGATACGGCAGCAGGAATATAAAATTCTCCGGCTTTTGTGCCTGCATCTGAAGCAAAGCGTGATATTAGATAAATATAACATTCGCCTATAATATCTGCACTTGACTCTATCGGGACTTAAATCTAATTCCGGTTTGTTAAAATCTTCTAACAGCATTTTTAAACGACGATTTCGTTCTTTAATCTTACCTAAATTATATTCTGAGTTAAAATCGACACGAAATACTTCACCTAATTTAGCAGAGTTCTCCTTTTCTATTTTGTTCTAAAGCTTCATTTATAAGTTCACCGATATTAGATGCTTCTCGTTGTCCGAAAACATCATAAAAATTTGCACCTTGCGGTATTACAAATTGTTCTCGTTTTAATTGTTGTTCGGCTCTTAAAGGTTCGTCTTTATATTTTTCTTCATATTTTTTTGCATGCACT
The DNA here is from genome assembly GCF_000485845.1 of Rickettsia gravesii BWI-1. NCBI lineage: Bacteria > Pseudomonadati > Pseudomonadota > Alphaproteobacteria > Rickettsiales > Rickettsiaceae > Rickettsia > Rickettsia gravesii. The sequence goes on from NZ_AWXL01000019.1 coordinate 15,514, forward strand.
TTCCAAACATCTGAAATATATTTAAAGAATAGCATTACTAATATGTAATCTTTATAATTTGCTGTATCCATCACACCGCGAAAAGTATCACAAGCAGCCCAAGCAGCACTATTTATTTGATTTTGTTTTACTTGATCAAGCATATCTTTATTTGATTTATTTTATCTAGTGATAGATTATATAGGTTAAAAATTGCAAAACAACCAATCTAGTTTTCATAAAAATAGATGGTAACAATTATTTTTCAACTATATGTTTGTTTATAGCTCAAAATTAATAATAAAATATTTAGTTATAAATAAAAACTTACTTAATTTAAAAAATTAGTTTATTTGCAGCATATGGAATTTTTAGAAAATTTAGAAAGGTTGGAAAGCCTGAAGATATTTGGTGGAGACAAAGGGGTTCAAACCTACGACCTTCTGTGTGACAAGCAGAGGGTCTATTTTTATATAATTCGAGAACTATCATAATTTTTTCTTATTTACCCCCTGAAATCTTAATAGTTATAACGTTTTAATCAATTTTATTCAAATAATCCTTGAATACTATTTTAGATTGCCTTATCTAGCAATTATTATTAAATTCCAAGTCAAATTTTGATTAATATGAATTTTTTTGCAATGATGTTAATTTATTAACTAATCTGTTTTTAGTTAGCAATGCCATAATATTTTTTAAAATTAGGACTTGCATATCCTTTTTAATCGAGTTATATCAGTCAGCTTATGGTTAAATATAAAATTTAAATTAAAGAATAATTATGACTAATGACTCATTTAATTTTACACATAGCGAGCTTATTAAAATTACAATGCCCAAAGAAAGTCAAGTAAAATATAAAGACGATAAATTACAAGGCTTAGTATCATAGCATCTTATGGCGGTAGTAAAACTTTTTATTATGGTAAAAAAATAAACGCTAGGTACAAATTAAAGTGGATAGGACGCTTTCCAAAATTATCAATTGCGACAGCACGAAAGAAAGCTACTGAATTTAAAGAGGAAATTGCTAGCGATGACAACACAAGTAATTTATCGAAAGAAGAAGTAAAAGCTATGTTAAACTTTAAAACACTATTCGACAAATATATAAGTGATTATGCACAATATAAAATAAAAAGATGGAAAGATATTATTGCCGATATGAATAGACAAGCAAGTCATTTGTACGAAAAACCAATAACAGATATTACAAGGGAAGATATACAGAAAATTTTTAATGACTTAACTAAGGCTAAAAAACTTAGAACTGCAAACGTAGCAGTAGAAAGGTTTACAAGAATATTTAATAAACTTATTACATGGGGTTTTCTTGAAAAGAACCCTATATATGATGATAATATAACACTTAATGATGAAGAAGAACGAGTTAGATACTTATTAGAAAAAGAAATACAAGCTTTTTTTTAAGCATTAAAAAATGCTATACCGTTAATGAGAGATTATGTTTGTATTTCTCTTTATACTGCCGCTAGGAAAGGAAATGTATTGGCAATGGCGTGGAAAGATATTAATTGGGAAAAAAAGACTTGGGAAATTCCAAATACTAAAAATGGGAAACCGCATGTAATACCACTATTGCCACCAGCTATAGATATATTAGAAAGAAGAAAAAAAGAAGCCGACACAAAAGAAATAATTATCGAGTGGGTATTGCCAAGTCCTAGAAAAAGTAAAACAGGTCATTTACAAGAACCTAAAAAAGCTTGGAACAAAATTATTAATAAAGCAAAAATAGAAAACTTGAGAATACACGATCTCGTAGAACCTTAGCCAGCTGGATGGCAAGTGAAAATATTGATACAAATATAATAGGTAAAACTCTTGGTCATAAAAGTATTAAGCCTACTCTAATTTATGCAAGGCTTAATGTTAAGGCAGTAAGAACCCACATGGAACAAGCACTAGAGAGAAAAATACCAATTATTCAATAATGAATATTGTGGCACTTATAACGATTTTTAATAACTTTTAGTTTATTTATATTAATTATCGCTATTTTGTTCTATAGACCAAATATATTTAATATAATTTTCAATTTAAAGCAAAAATAATACTGGATTTATTAAATTACCTGAACTAAATATAGGTCCGGTGATATTGCATAAGGTAATATAAAACATAGAAATTAGCTAAAGTCGACAAACCAATCTAATTCCTACGCACCATTTGAACAATCAAAACAGTGAAGACATATCATGACAAAAAATAATACCCCACAATCAAAACACAAAAAAGCTAACCCTAATAATTCAAGAAATACTTCTAAAGTGACCCAAAAATCATATAATAGCTGGGAACACCAAACAAAGCTTTTACCGGTAGTCGCTAGCTTAAAATCCTTAATGGAAGGTGGTAGCGGCAGAAACCATATACAAGAAGATAATTCAGAAAGTGATTGTGATATTCATAAATGTATGATTTTACAAAATGAACTAAGAACCACACAACATGAAGTCATGACTTTAAAAACCGCACAACATGAATTTACTTCACGTTACGTAGGGGAACTGCTTTGTTTTTATGAAATGCTACACAGTGATATTACTGAATTCTTAAAATTAGAACGTAATCAAGAAAAAAGCCTTAATTTAACAAACATTAAAAATACTATAGAAGCACTAATAAAACATAGTAACAAATTAATTACTTTCACTAATACTTCGTCAAATACTAATCCTTTATTACATAAAAAGATTACTTCTAAAGAACTCTTCTATAATAGATTTAATGAAACAGGAAGCAAAGGAAAAGAATTTAAGACTCAGCTATATACCTAAGGATATACCTTATACTATAGTTGGGGATTATTATAAGATTAGCAATATATTAAAATATTTAATCACTAATGCAATCGAATATAATGCTAAGGGTGCTATTACAGTAACTGTGAATCCATTTGATAAAGCGCACCAAGAAGTAAAATACGATAAGCCCAAAGAAGTTGTTTTAGAATTCATAATAAAGTCGACCACACCGATTCTATCTAAAGAGGAAGAGCAACTTATATATTGCTATAACAAAAATTCCGTTTCAATTTAAACATAGCTATAGTAAAACAGTTAGTAAACGAAATGGGCGGTGAGCTTGATGTTATAAGTACCGAAAAAGAAAGCACCGTTTTTGTTTGTTTTTTACCTATAACTTTACCGTTTATTGATAATATAATTAACGAAATAGAATAAATTAAAATTCTTAGCAGAGGATAGAAACTGATTATTTAGTTTCTAATCCTCTGTTTATGTGAAATTTGTCTGAAGAATTAATATAAGCTAATAATTTTTATATTTTTCTTTAACCAATAGCAAAGTAAAAGTACTATTTAGATTACCTTTAATTTAGGGTGTATTTAAGCTTCTTTATCCAAATAAATCCTTTGAATAATCAATTTTTTCATCACTTAATATAAAGCTTTTTTCTGTTATAGACTTTGAAGGAGCAGGATATTCTTGATAACTAACTTCTTTATTCTCTAATTTTTGTAATCTAGTAGTAATTAATGCATTTATTTTATTATTCACTGGTAAAGATAAATTCCTAGTTATTGAGGTGATGTCTTTAAGATTCATTTTTTCAAGAAGTAATTCTGTTATGTCAGTATCACCATTGCTAACAGCCCAATGTAATACAGTTTGACAATGCTTATCAACTGCATTTAAAAGTTGTGATAATTTATTTAAATCAGTGCTAAGAACGCTTAATAGTTTTGTAACTATATTTTTATTACCACTATGCACTTCTAAATGTAAAACGACATAGCTGTTGCTATCTTCAGTTGATTTGATAATATTTTCGAAATCCATTGCTTCAAGAAGTAATTTTGTTATATTTGTATTACCTTTGCTAATCGCTAAACGTAATGCAGTTTGACACTTTCATCAACAGAGTTTACAAGTTGCAACAATTTTTCTGTGTCACTTAAAAAGCTAAACAATTTTTGAACTATTATTAAATTACTATTTTGTACTGCCAAATGCAAGACAGTATATTTATTACTATCTTTAGTTGGTTAATAATAGCGTCATTATTCATATTCTCAAGAAGTAACCCAACTATTTCAATGTTTCCTATATCAATAGCCATATGTAAAGGAGTCTTGCCCATCTTCATCACATATATCGGTAAATTCTGAAGCAGTCCTCAGCACTGGCTTAACTTTTTCTATACTATTATCTTGTACGGCTAGGTGTAATAGATTTTTCTTAATTTCTCTTTTTAAAATATACTACCTTATTTATCTTTTTGTTACAACTACTTAAAGTTTATTTAGATCTTGTAACAGTGATTGAATTGCCGGTTGATTACAAAATGTTTCTACTTCAGTTAGCAATCTATCAAACTTCTGTAATTTTGCTAAAGTCGTAACACCTCTCTTTTGTGCAAGATTAGTATTACCTTTATATTTTGTTAATAAATTAATTGTTTCCTCTCTACGAGCAGCAAATGAATCTTGCAATTCACGCATGTTTATCTCATCATATGGTATTAAAATATTAACTGCTTTTTGATTTGATAAAGATTTTATACGATCCAATAGGGTTGCTATATTATTAATACCTTTTTGTTGTTCTTCGTTTAATTTAAATGCAATTTAAACTGTAACATCTGTGCAATCTCTTGAATTATTTGTTCCTCTTCCAACAGGTATTGTTGGATCAGATTTATAAAATTTTTGCTTATTACCGTGAATATTTTGTTCTATTTCTATGGTGAAAGGTGGGATTAGGTTAGGAAATAGAGATGGCCCAAGAAATTTATAACAAAGTTTTCTAATGGATTACTAAAAATGAAATTATTTGGATCAATTAAAGTGACTATATTATTTTCTTTTTTCAATAAACATACAGTATGAATGCTAGCAGGAAAACCAGTAATATTATCTATTTGTATTTGCTGAGTACCTAGGTCTCTTTTAAAAAAATCTACTAATACTACGTTATTTGGAAAATTACCTGGTCCAATCCCAATAATAGAACTTGCAGGACCTGTAAGCATTAATTCATGCAAGGCATAAATATATCTTGTTCAATTTGGGTTAATCCTGAGATTGAGTTAGGTAATATATGACTGTTCAAACTTACAGGATCTGAAGGATCAAATTTTATTGCAAAACGTATAACATATAGATTTGAATATCCATTCTGCAGAATATGTTCTTGATATTCTTTAATAATAATAGGCTCTGTTCCTCCTACGGTTGCTGTTATCGGAGTATTAATTACTGCATTCATTGTTCTAGGAGTAATAGATGCAGATTCATATTGTGGCACTGGAGTAGCCACTGTTCCATTAGTACCAGTAGAACCTGTAGAATGAGTTGGAAGCACTCCTACTAAGCCTTGGTGATCTACGTAAAGTTTATACTCTCCATCACTTAATACAGCTACTTTTGCATAAATATTGCTACAAAACGCTTCAAATACTTTTGAATCATTTAAACCTATCAAATTCTTTGGAGTCTTTTCATTCTTTATTTCAATAATTTTATTATCTTCACTAATATACGCTAAAACTTTTTTAATTATCGGAGAATAAATAAGGTGGATTTTTTGTCCATTAATGGCGGTTAACTCCTAATTAATGGATTTTCTTCAGAAGATGATATATTATTAAGTGACGTATGTGGAATCGAATTTATCTTATTTAAAGTATCCAATATATTAAAAGAATTGTTTTCTATATATAATTCTAATGTGGCGTCTTTTTGTTCAATTTGAGATTCAAAATCTAATATATTTTGTTACTCTTTTAGGTACATAATTTATTTATCATATATTTATCGTACCACTAATAGAGTAAAGTAAATTTTTTTGATAATTCTGTTGTCCGCACTACATCTCGGCTAGCTACTTCAGCTTTACCTCCTGGCTCCTTATATGTCCCGGCATTATTAAAGCCAACGCTCATCTGCATACCGAACATCCGTGCTTGTATTACGTCCTGCAAACTCTCAACTACTAAATTATTTGTAGTACTTACTCCCCTTGATACCTACATACCAAATCTTACAGAGTCAAGATTTTGTAAATTTTTCTTTAAGTCTACCAGCGATGTGCTTGCTACTAGCTTTCTTATATCGCCTGCTATCTGCATAGTCTGAGTGCCTAGCTGGTATAAATTTAACGCCTGATCTAGAACATCAAGCCATTGCGTACCATTTTTATGTATTAAGTGATTGGCAAGTTTTGCCGTATAGCTTAAATCTTCTTGCATGCCAATATGTATGCCAGCTTGCATTGTAGTAGATAGAGGATAATTATATATAGGATTTAGCTGTCATTGCCTATTATATCGACTTCGTCCTCTAAATAAGAAGCTATATGATATTTTAGGTCAACAGGCAGTAGATTAAGGATTGGACTTTCTTCTAAAGATTTGTCTACTAATTTAAAAATGAAGTATGATCTTTAAAAGGATTTTCAGTTTGATCAGAGCTATAAAAAAGCTTATAATTTTGTCCTATAAATAAATTTAATGCCTCTTTATCTATTGCTTTATATTTATCTGCAATCTCCTTTATTTCTTCTAGCGTATAATTATTAGATAAAATTTTAACAAATTCTTTATGAGGTAGATTAGCCATTTTTGCTAACGTATTTATATCTTGGAAACTCATTTTATCTTGATAATGATTTGTAAAAGTATATTGCTCATTTTCATAGATAAAATTCACTTTAGCATTTTGCCCCAAAGTTATAGGCATAGAAGGATATTCTTCGTCTAGTATTCTAAGAGCAATGCCTTGATATATCTCTATTACAAGAGAATCATAAGTGTTCAACTCTACAATTTTTATAGAAGAATCCTCGTCTACAATCAATTTAAAAGGTCTGTTATTAGCATTTATTTCTAAAGCTCTATTAGTTATATTAAAATTAACACGTGCATTATTTATGTCTATACTACCTAAGCCATTATAGTAATTCATAGTATCGGTGATACCTAAAAAATATTACTATTAGTATCTAAACTAAAAGAGTGAGTAATATTATCACCTATAGTAACGCCAAGCCAACTATCAAGACCCATGCTTGCTGCTCCCTTTGCATTTATATTTTTTGTTGTACTACTCATATTATGTCCTTATTTTTTTGTTAATTTATAAGAAAATAATATTAATAAGTCAATAAGTTGTATTTAATAATTTATTATTCTCTTCACTGCTATAATTACTGAGTTCTAGCAAAACTTCGTGTATTTCTTTCTCAAGTAAATAGTAACCTAAGCTTTTGAGTATGTAGATTATTGTTTTTGCCTAGATTCTGCTGTTGTAAATACTTCCCATAACCAATAGTAGGTACAGAATATTTTTTTAGCAAGACATGGAGCGAAAATTAAAACAAAAGGAACATTCAAAGTTTTTACTAAATTTCAAAAAGCCTTGAAATCCTTATTGGAAGTGGTGGAGGCAAAGGGAATCGAACCCTTGACCCTCTGCGTGCAAAGCAGATGCTCTACCCCTGAGCTATGCCCCCGATTATTTATTGGCGAGGTTTTTGGAAGTGAAAATATTAAGATAAGCTTTTAACTAATCCCCAAGGTAATGGCTGACCATTGCTCCCTACGACTAAATCTCCGGAAGATTCATATTCGGCAGCTAGAAAAGACTTTTGAGCAGCAATAAGCTTGACCGGTTTGATTTTCTGACCGTTATGAAAATATTCTTTAGCCTGTTCCCTAGAAGTCGGGTTATTTTTGGAGGCTGTTTTTGCTTTAGACATATACTATTAACTTTTTCTTAAACTTGTGAAAAATATAAAACTTTTTCCTAAACTTGTCAATAACTACCGTGTCGATAAATAGACATTGCCTAGAAAAAGTTGATAATTTGAAAAGTTTACGTCATTGCGAGGAAAATTACAAAGTAATTGACGAAGCAATCTAGTAAAATGCCTAGCATTTTTATTATTTTTCTGGATTGCCACGCTCCTTACAGTCGCTCGCAATGACAATTTGGTATCCATGCAACAGGAGCCTACAGCCGCTTACAATGACGGTATCAACGATTTCTAGGCAATGTCTATAAATATGTTAAGATATCTCAAAACATCATTATTCTTCCGTTATTACTTCACTTTCACCGACAAATACTATTTTAAATTCTACTTTTGCGTTGATATCAGCACCATATGATACTAACAGCTTATATATTTAATCATCCTTAATATCTTTAGAAGTACATCGAACGTTTTTAGCAACCGCATGCAAAGGTATTCCTCCGGATTTTCTTTGATCCACCTCAGCTCCGTTCTTAAGTAATAGTTTTGCTACATTAAAGTGCTTACCGCTTCATATAAAGGTGATCCTAGCCAAGCTCCATCGTTCCCGTTTACTGCAGCGCCTTTTGATATTAGAGATTCTGCTACTTTATAATTTCCGTGACGTGCGGCTGAATTTCAAGGCGTATCCTTCAAAATATCACTACACATATTAACATTTGCTTTTTTTTCTTCAACTAACCATTTAGCAACTTTTAGTGCATTATTTGTAGATGCCGAAAATAGTTCAGTAGTAGATACTGCACGTAATTCATTTAAACTCCTTACTACGCCCACTTTATCAAGAAAAATAGACTCTTTTAAAACATTTTCAAAGCTACATTGTTTTTCATAATGTTCTATATCTTGCACTACTCTATTTGACTTTAGCAACAGAGTTAAATTACTATTTAATAATTCTTTTATCATATTTTACTTATTTATACTTTGTATTTCTTAAAGGTGATAAAGATTTCATTGTCATTCCTGCAAAAGGCTTGCTTGGATACCCAAATCGTCATTGCGAGCAGCCGTAGGCTGCGTGGCAATTTTATGAAATAATAACAAACTCCTGAGATTGCTTCGTCAATTGCTATGCAATTTCCTCGCAATGACGATTAGGAAGTCACGCAAACAATACTGAGAACTCCCACTGATTAATCTTTGCTGTGCAGATCTTTCGGTGATTTCTTTCAACTCTTCTACTCTATCGATTAAATAAAGCAGCTGTTCTTTTGTAATTTTATAGTTTTTATCATATCTTGCATCAACATAAGCCTTTTGAAGTAACTCAAAACATTCTTTTTGCTCAGGGGTTGTTATAGGAAATACTTGCAATAGCTCACTATTATAATTTTCTGCCATACTCCCTAATTCTTCTATATCATGCAATTTAGGTTTGTAATTGGAAAAAACTAACAAGATGCTACTGTAAAAACTCTCCGTAGCTTGATGAAGATAAAAAGCACTTTTGTTTAATTCGCCTCTTTCAAATGGATATTTGCAATCAATCAAAAACCCGTATCCACTTCTAAACCATTCTTCATAGTAATCTTTAGCAATTTCTTTCATCTCGCTCCAAGGGAAATCTTTAGCTTCGCTAAGTGTAAATTTCTTGCTATCATATAAAAGAATGCCTTCTTTTTTTATATCCGTATAAAAATAACGTCCTTTTTCTAACTGCCTGTTTACTTCATCTATTGATTCAAGAATTATTGATATTCGTGAGTCATATGGGATAATTTAAGACTTTATTACTCCTGTCTTTTTTAATTTGGTATATATTGTATCTTTTAATTTTAAAGCAGTATATCCTTTATATTTACCTTTCTTCAGAATTATCAAAATATCGGTATCGCTATGGCAACCGTTAGGTAGATCACGCACCCAATCACCTCGTACAAAAGCGCCATACAAGATAATCATAGCGATTTTATCTTGTACAATACCTAGAATTTGCTGCATTATAAAATTAAGCCTAGCTTGGCTTTTTAGAGAACGCTGAGGTAAAGTGTTTTTCATTATAATACCCTACAATTTTTCAAAAGGTTGTATTGTCTTAAGAATTAATGGCTCGTTTTATGTCATTCCCGCGAAGGTGGGAATCCAGAAAATATAAAAATCTCGAAGAATTTTTACTTTTTCTAAAAATGTAAAGAAATTTTAAGAAATAGCTATAACCTTTTGATTTTTTCGAGTTTTGCTGGATTCCCGCCTTCGCAGGAATGACATAGAGTAAAAATCGTAGGGTATTATAGGTTTTCATCTATTCATTTGCACCATGACAATATTTATATTTCTTGCCTGAACCGCACGGGCATAGCTCATTACGAGATACCCTACCCCAACTAGTAGGATCGTCAGGGTTTCTATCTTTTGGGTCAATGCGTGATACGATTGGTTTAAGGTCAGTCTCAAGGCTACTTCCTGCGTTATATTTACTAAATGCTGGATCTTCCCGACTCTCACGCATATTTTTCTGAAGTTTTTTATACTCAAGCGAAACATCTTCTTTTTGAACATGTTTTAAGTCAATATGGAAATGGTATACGGTTTGAATAAATAATTCTTTTAAATTATTAAGCATCTGCTCGAATAAGTTAAATGCTTCTCTTTTATACTCACTAAGAGGGTCTTTTTGGGCATAAGCTCGAAGAGATATGCCTTGTCTTAAATGATCTAAGCTATATAAATGATCTTTCCAAACTTGATCAAGGGTAGTTAATAAAATATATTTCACAGCATTATGCATTAACTCGCTACTATAGGCTTCTTCTTTTGACTTATATATATCATGAGCCATTTGTATAACGGCCTTCGTGATTTCTTCTTCCGTTACATCATTTTTACTTACTACATTATGATCAAATTTTATAGAAAAAACACGATGTAATTCTACGCTTAAATTCTCTATATCCCAATCTTCTCTATAAGAGCCTACCGGCATGAAAGTTAATACTATCTTTTTGGCGAGTTCCTCAGTAGTACTATTTAAGAAACCATGACTATCTTTAGATTTAATAATTTCAGTACGTTGCTCGTATATTATCTTACGTTGGTCATTCATTACATCATCAAAACGTAATAAATTTTTACGCATTTCGTAGTTATGTCCTTCCACTTTTTGCTGCGCTTTCTCAAGTGAACGACTAATCATCGGATGGTGGATAGCCTCTCCGTCTTTTAATCCAAGTGTTCTAAGGACTCCTGATATACGATCTGATGCAAAAATACGCATTAAATCATCATCAAGCGATAGGAAAAACTTAGTTTTACCAGGATCACCTTGTCTACCTGATCTTCCTCTTAGCTGATTATCTATCCTACGGCTTTCATGCCTTTCCGTACCTATCACAAATAAGCCACCTGCTTCAATAACCTGCTTCTTTTCTTCGGCAATTTGAGCTTTTATTTCAGCTATTTTAGCTTCATAATTATGTTCTTTATCCAGCTGTTCTATTAACATTTCAGGATTACCACCAAGCATAATATCAGTACCGCGCCCTGCCATATTAGTTGCAATCGTTACTGCCTTAAACCTACCTGCTTGAGCAATAATAAAAGCTTCCTGCTCATGAAATTTGGCGTTTAATACTTTATGAGGGATTTTTTCTTTATTTAAAACGCTTGAAAGTTCTTCTGACTTTTCTATGCTTATCGTACCGACAAGTATAGGCTGTCCACGATCGTAACAATCCTTAATTAGCTTTAAGATAGCATCATATTTTTCTTTTTTACTGCCGTAAATTTCGTCATCAAGGTCAAGCCTTGTAACTTTATTATGGGTTGGGACTGCAACCACATCGAGATTATATATATCTTTTAGTTCCGGTGCTTCGGTCATAGCCGTACCAGTCATACCCGATAATTTAGGATAATTACGAAAATAATTTTGGAAAGTAATAGATGCTAAAGTTTGGTTCTCATTTTGAATTTTCACATTTTCTTTTGCTTCTAATGCTTGATGTAACCCTTCCGAATATCTACGCCCTTCCATTATACGACCGGTAAACTCATCAATAATCATTACTTTACCTTCACGCACCAAATAATCTACATTAACAGTAAACATATTATGAGCTCTTAAGGCTTGGTTAACATAATGTACTAAAGTTAAATTCTCAAAATCATATAAACCGGTATCCGGTTTTATAATATTTTCTTTACTTAAAAGCGATTCTATATGTGTAATGCCGGTTTCCGTTAAATTGATAGTTTTTAATTTTTCGTCTTTTTCAAAATCACTTGCATTAAGCAGACGTACTATTTTATCAATTTTACCGTATAATTCTGCATTATCATTAACCGGACCCGAGATAACGAGCGGAGTTCTTGCTTCATCTATCAAAATCGAATCAACCTCATCGATGATAGCAAAATTAAAAGGACGAAGTACCAGCTCCTGCAAACTATACTTCATATTATCCCTTAAATAATCGAAACCGAGTTCATTATTTGTTGCATGAGTAATATCGGCGTTATAGGCGGCTCGTTTTACCTCATCAGGCATACCGCCAACAATACATCCAACCGATAAACCTAAAAAATTGTAAATTTTACCCATGGAAGCAGAATCACGGCGTGCTAGATAATCATTTACGGTTACAACATGCACACCTTTTCCAGTTAAAGCATTTAAGTAAGCAGGAAGCGTTGCAACTAAGGTCTTACCCTCACCGGTACGCATTTCGGTAATCATGCCTCGATGTAATATCAGGCCACCTATAAGCTGAACGTCAAAATGACGCATACCGCAAACTCTTCTAGCTGCTTCCCTAACTACCGCAAACGCCTCATATACTATATCGTCTAAAGTAGCTCCGTTTTTAAGCTTTTCTTTAAACTCCACAGTTTTATTCTTCAACTCCTCATCTGATAATTTTTGTATAGCAGGTTCAAGCGAGTTAATTTTTGTAATTTCGGAAAATAGTTTTTTTACAGTACGATCATTTGCAGTACCGAAAAGTTTTTTTAAAATAGAAAACATTAAAGTCCTTATGATATTTTTAGTATTTTAGTACTTAAATATAGGTATATTTTATAAAATTATCAAATGTTATAATTTTATTTAAATGAATAATTTTTTATTGAAAGGCATTTTTTTACTACAAATATTTGTAAATTATTATTAATAAATAAAATATTCTCAAATAGCTGTTGACGGTTATATATTATTTTTATAAAATTTAAGCTTATTATTTAACACAATTATGAGTCATAAATGAAAAAATTATCTGTTATATTTTTATCAGTTAGCATGCTTTCCGGTATTGCTTTTGCTGATAAAGACAAGGTAGTTGCTACCTATAAAGGCGGTGAAGTAAAAGAATCGCAAATTATGAAAGAATTTAAGCCTCAGCTTAATCTTCAATCAGGTGAAACAATCAAAAATTTTGATGATTTTCCACCACAAGATCAGGAAAAATTAATAAAAATTTATGTTAATAATCTTTTGTTAAAAGAAGAAGTTGCTAAGTCAAATATTACTTCTTCTAAAGAATTCCAAGAAAAACTTGAAAATGCAAAAAATCAATTAGCTCAACAAGAATTACTAGCAAACTACATAAAATCTAACATTACAGATAAGATGTTTGATGACGAATATAATAAATATGTCGGTAACCTTAAAGGTAAAGAACAAATAAAAGTTGCTCATATTTTAGTTAAATCTCAAAAAGAAGCTAATGATATAAAAACCAAATTAAGCAAAGGCGGAAACTTTACTAAGCTTGCAGAAGAGTTATCTCTTGATAAAGCTTCAGCTTCAAACGGCGGCGTTATCGGTTACATTCTACTAAATCAACCTGGGCAGTTAGTACCGGAATTTGAAAAGAAAGCTTTTGCTTTAAAAGTAAATGAAGTTTCAACTCCTGTAAAAACCGATTTCGGTTGGCATATTATCAAAGTGCTTGAGAAAAAACCTGTGCCTATTCCAACAAAAGAAGAAGCAAAAGTAACTATTGATAATATATTAGCTGCAGAAGTACTAAAGAAATATATTGCTGATTTAGAAGCTAAAGCTGATTTAAAAATCATGTTACCTAAAGCAGACAACAAAGCCGGATCGTAATTTACATTTTGTCATTGCGAGGAAAAACTGTAAGTTTTGACGAAGCAATCTCAGGAGTTTGTTATTACTGCATGAGATTGCCACGTCCTTCGCTCCTCGCAATGACGGTTTGGGTATCCACGCAACAATACCTCCGCGGGAATGACATAGAGTTCACACAGTAACGCCTCTACCCAAGAATAACATTATAACTACTCTCAATCACAGCAAATGCTACGCATACAGGATAATCATCAGCAAGAGAAAGGTGAATATTAAAAGGAAAGAATTTGTTTGTATAGTTTGAGCTAACTTCTACTATAGGCTTACCTAAATCATTATTTAGTATAGTAATATCTTTAAAATTTATACCTTGACCTATACCGACTCCAAAGGCTTTACTAACAGCCTCTTTAGCAGCAAAACGCTTGGCTAAAAAAGCAGCTTGGTTTATTTTCCCCAACAAAGCAAACTGTTTTAATTCCTTTGAAGTTAGAATTTTTTTAGCAAAAAGTTCCGGATATAAATGTAATATTTTTTCGATTCTAGGAATTTGTACTATATCAGTACCAACACCGATAAGCATTTACTTATCGGTTTCATAATCTTCACCATTCTCATCAATAAAGATTTGATCATCTAAATCAGAATAATCTTCTCCGATATAAACTTCAGGTAAATACTCAAATTTTTCTTCTACAGCTTCTGATTCACCTTGATTAACAAGCGGTTCTATCATAGTTCTTGTACGCAGACTATTTATTAAATCTTGTTCTAACTGAGCTACCGATACTTTTTCGGCAGCAATTCTACGTAATGCGATAACAGGAGGCTTATCACGCTTTTCTTTTTTGATTTGATTAGTTTCTACTTTATAATTTAATAATTTAGCATATCTTGTTGCTAGGACAACAAGCCGAAACCTATCCGGTATAATTTTATTACAATCTTCTGCTGTAATTCTTGCCATAATTTTTCTCCGTTAAAAATAGTATACTATAAATAAATAGGAAACGAGTATATGCAGATCAACTTCAAAAAGAGCAAGGAGTTCACAAGGCAAGGAATGCAGCGTATACTTAATACGTAAGTACCGCAGCTCTTGTAGAACGACGTAGCCAATTTTTGAAGTTGATCGAGTATATTATACCCTTTTTATATCTGCACCGCAATTACTTAATTTTTTTTCTAAATCTTGGAAACCACGATTTAAATGATATATTCGGTGTAATACGGTTTTGCTATTAGTACTAAGACCGGCGAGTATTAGCGATACCGAAGCTCTAAGATCACTTGCCATAACTTCTGCGCCTTTTAACATTTCTACACCTCGAACAACCGCCTTATTACCTCGTACTACTATATCTGCTCCCATTCTACATAATTCAGGGACATGCATGAAACGATTTTCAAAAATATTCTCGGTGATCATTGAAACACCGCTACTAAGCGTCATAAGGCTCATAAATTGTGCTTGCAAATCAGTAGCAAAGCCAGGATAGGGATTAGTTTCTAAATCAACTGAATTTAACTTCCCTTCATAAGTTACTTGAACTCCGTTATTGATCGGCACGACTTTTATACCCGTTTCGATAAGTTTTAAAGCTATATTTTCTACAATATGGTAATCAATCCCACAAATTTTTATATCACCTTTAGTAATAGCTGCTGCAAACATATAAGTACCGGCTTCAATACGATCAGAAAGTACTTTATAGCTCGCTTTATTTAAAGAATCTTTGCCTTTAATTGTTATTTCGCTAGTGCCGATACCTGCAATATCGGCTCCCATTGTGATAAGACAATTACATAAATCAACTATTTCCGGCTCTCGACCGCAATTAAAAAGCACAGTTTCCCCCTTTGCTAAAACAGCTGCAAGTATTGCATTAATCGTAGCACCTACGGAAACTTTATCAAAAACAAAATGAGTACCTTTTAAGCGTCCTTTACTTGAAGCGTTAATATAACCATCTTCTATTTCAATCGTAGCTCCCATAGCTTTTAATACAGCAATATGCAAATCTACTTGCCTTGCTCCAATAGCACAACCACCCGGAAGCGATACTTTTGCTTTACCGTATTTGGTAAGCAAAGGACCAAGCACCCAAATCGATGCCCTCATTTTACGGACTATTTCATAATCTGCAGTAAAGTTATTTATATTTTCGGTATTAATTATAAGCTCAAATTCATCTTGATGTTCTATTATTTCAATATCTGCCCCGTGACTTCGGAGCAAATCTTTCATAGTACTAACATCCGTTAACTTTGGAACATTAGTAATATGCAGTTTATCGGTAAGAATAGACGCTGCCATAATAGGTAGCACAGCATTTTTAGCACCGCTAATATTAATACTACCTTTAAGAGGTGTACCACCGTGAATAATTAATTTGTGCATAAATTATTTTGATAAAATTGTAACGTCATTGCGAAGAGAAACTGATTAAATTGTCATCCCACGACTTGATCGCGGGATCCAGTTAAAAATACTAATATTATTAATGTTTTTAGTTGTTTTCTGGATACCGTGGTCAAGCCACGGTATGACACCGATTATACTACACATCCAAATTCACGACATTCAACGCATTTGCTTGGATAAATAACCTGCGAGGTTCAACAACGTCACCCATTAAAGTAGAAAAAATGCCTTCTGCTTCATCAATTTCTGCAACTCTTACCTGAAGCAAAGTTCTTTTTGTAGGGTCAAGAGTAGTTTCCCATAGCTGGTCGGAATTCATCTCACCAAGACCCTTAAAACGCTGAATATTTATACCTCTTTTTCCGCATTCTATAATGGTATTTAACAACTGACTCGGTGTTAAAATATCGAATTCCTGACTTTTTACTATAAGCTTTAATTGCTTACTAAATATATCAAAAATCGTTAAAGCAAGCTTTGATATTTGTACAAACTCAAATGATTCTAACTGCTCTTTCAATAATATTTTACTTTCTTTTAAACCCCTACTAAAGCGGAAGAACTCTATTTTATTTTCATGTTTTAAAACCTCCCAAGTCTTATCAGGCGAACCTTCTAAGCTATTTAAAACATCTAAAGCTTTTTTAAGTCTTAAATCACTTTCAGGCTCAAATATTTTGTTATTAAGTAAGTCATTAATCGCAAGAATTTCGGTAATTGAGCGATTAAATTTTTTGCTAGCATGGTCAAGCAAGCCGTTAAACTTAACTACTTTATTAATTAGCTCTTCTAAACTATCACCCATTAACTGCTCTTTAACGTCTAGAATTAAGGTTGCATCATTAATAGTTGATTTGATCAAATAATCTTGCAACGCTTGCTCATTCTTTAAATAAAGCTCGGCTGCTCCTTTCTTTACTTTATAAAGCGGTGGCTGAGCTATATATAGATAACCTTTATTTATTAGCTCAGGCATATGACGATAGAAAAACGTGAGTAATAAAGTTCTAATGTGCGAACCGTCAACATCAGCATCGGTCATAACAATAACTTTATGGTATCTAAGCTTTTCTAAGGAAAATTCTCGTTCAACACTAATTCCAAGAGCTGTAATTAACGTACCGATTTGGTCCGAACCGAGCATTTTATCAAATCTTGCACGTTCAACGTTCAAAATTTTACCACGCAAAGGCAATATAGCCTGAATTTTGCTATCCCTACCCTGCTTTGCAGTACCGCCCGCAGAGTCCCCCTCAACAATAAACAATTCTGAAATAGCAGGATCTTTTGCATGGCAATCTGCAAGTTTACCCGGTAAATTCGAAACTTCTAAAGCTGATTTTCTTCGAGTGAGTTCCCTTGCTTTTCTAGCAGCTTCACGAGCATTCGCAGCTTCCATAATCTTAGCTATAATTGCCTTAGCTTCTGCTGGATGCTCTTCAAACCACTCAAGAACCTTTGTATAAACGGCATTCTCAACAACCGGTCGTACTTCGGAGCTTACTAGCTTATCTTTTGTTTGAGAAGAAAATTTAGGATCAGGCACTTTAACGGAAAGCACACAACATAGCCCTTCCCTAGTATCTTCACCGCTAAAGTCATTTTTAGCTTTTTTATTAAGACCCGTAGTATCAAGATACGAGGTAATAACACGTGTTATCGCTGATTTGAAAGCACTAAGATGAGTTCCACCATCACGCTGCCTAATATTATTAGTAAAGCATAAAATATTTTCATGATAAGAATCGTTCCAATGCATCGCAAGCTCAAGGCTCATACCGGACTCAGCATTCTCCGTATTAACTACTATACATGGATGGATAGCGTGCTTCGCTCTGTCTATATATTTTACATAAGCTTCTATACCGCCCGTATAATAAAACTCTACTTCTTTAACTTCTTCAAAGCGATTATCGACGAGTAAAATCTTTACGCCTGAATTTAAAAAAGCAAGCTCACGAAGACGATGCTCTATAGTGCCGAAATCAAATTCTATATTAGTAAACGTTTCTACAGACGGAAAAAAAGTAACTTCCGTACCTTTTTTATCAATATTTTCTTTGACAACCGCAAGCGGAGCTTCCGTTATACCGTTATTAAATCTAATCAAATATTCCTTATTATTACGCCAAATACGCAGCTCAAGCCATTCAGAAAGAGCATTTACAACCGATACACCGACACCGTGTAGACCGCCTGCAACCTTATAAGCGTTCTGGTCAAACTTACCGCCAGCGTGAAGTTGCGTCATAATAACTTCAGCTGCCGATATTCCTTCTGCTTCATGAATTTCAACGGGTATACCTCGCCCGTTATCGGATACGGTTACTGAACCGTTTTTATTTAACGTTACTCGTACTAGATCGCAATAACCGGCAAGCGACTCGTCGATAGCGTTGTCGACTACTTCATAAATCATATGATGTAGACCCGACCCGTCTCCAACATCCCCGATATACATTCCCGGTCTTTTTCTTACGGCTTCAAGACCTTTTAAAACCTTTATGGAATCAGCACCGTATGATGATTCGTTAAATTTTTCTTCAATTTCCGACATATTATATATTTGGCTCTATTATTTGTTGCTAGAAACAATAAAAATTACTATAACGTAACTTATTAAAATAGTAAAGTTTCTTGATTTAAAATTAGCGAGATAACAATGAATATATTAAAGTTAAAAAATATTTTCGACGTAATTAATGATTATGATGTGTTTTTATTCGATCTTTGGGGGGTAATAATTGAAGGGGGGCGTACCTATCCGGGCGTCGTACAAAATATTAATAAGATTATTGAACGAAAAAAAGTATATTTTGTCACTAATGCTCCACGAAATATTTTTTCACTGCATCAAACAATTAAATCGTGGGGATTAAATGCAGAACCGGAAATGATTATTAGCTCAGGCGAAATAGCAGTAGAAATGATACTAGAAAGTAAAGAGCGGTTCGGTATAGAAAAACCAGTAATATATCATTTAGGACATTTAGAAAATGATATCATAAACAGAATTCAATGTCCTATCACTGATGATATTAACAAAGCTAATATTTTCTTAATGACTATTTACAGAGACGAAAACGAAAATTTAGATTTAAACGAATTCGATGAATTATTTAAAATTGTTGTACAACGTAAAATGGTCAATATTTGTGCTAATCCTGACCTTGGAATAAATCAGCACGGTGTTTATAGATATTGTAGCGGCTATTATGCCGAAAAAATAAAGCAGCTTGGCGGAAAAGTAATTTATAGCGGTAAGCCATATGAAGAAATATATAGCAAAATTTTAAAAGAATGTCATAATACCCCTAAGAATCGCATGTTAATGATTGGGGACACTGTTTACACCGATATACTTGCAGCAAATCGCCTTGGTATAGACTCTGCCCTAGTGTTAACCGGAAATTCTAGAGAATATCATATCGATTTTGATAATATTGATGAAAAACTAGATAGTTTAATGAAAGCTGCTGTTAAGCAATCGATTACACCTAGTTTTGTTGTCGATTTATCTTGAATAGCTTTGCCGTCATTGCAAACGACTAAAGGTGTTGTCGCATGGCTAGTTTATGCCATTCCCGCGGAAGCGGAAATGACATCAAAAGAACTCTATTGATATTTTACTCATAATCCGCTATAGAGTAAAGCTTAAGCGGTCGTGGCGAAATTGGTAGACGCGCAGCATTGAGGGTGCTGTTCTGTAAAAAGATTGGAAGTTCAAGTCTTCTCGACCGCACCATTCGCCGGTTTTTCACAAAGTCAAATTTTTGTCTGTTTCGACACTTCAGATTTTATATTTACTCCTAAGTTCTTCTTGTTAGTAAATGTTTGTGCTAATTGTATACTCCTGATAAATGAAAAGGAGTTGAAATAAAAACTATTGCTTATTTGTACTCTGTGATTTATATTGATTAGCAAATTGTACACAATTCTGTGCCAAGCCTAGCTAACCAGCTTTAAATAATTATAATAAGTCTATAATAAACTATTAGGTCAATAGGCTATGCCTAATTTCAATATATTTAAAAGCATCTTACCAGATCATCACGATCAATTTGCTGAAATTTTTGATCAAATTAACGATCTGATCGAAGATCACAATTATGATGCTGCTGCAAGCAGGCTGGCCAAGCTGCATTATGCCGATTTAGCAGATTTCTTAGATAATCTTAACAATAAAACATATAAAATAATTATTCCTTTATTACAAGATGAAATTAAGCCTGAAACGTTAGTATCATTAAATGCTTATAGTAAACCTTTAATAATAGAAACTTTAGGCATAAAAAAATCTGCAGAATTAATCAATAAGCTAGTTATAGAAGATGCTATTGAAGTAGTAATCGATCTAGACGATGATATAAAAGACCTTATCCTAAGTAATCTCACTAAAGAAAAAAAACACCAAATCACCATAGGTTGTACATATCCCGAAAATACGGTAGGTAGGGTAATTGAGCGAGATTTTATTAATCTTCAAGAAGGATGGACGGTCGAGGAATCATTAAATTTTATTAAGAACATAAAGAATGACTTTTATGCGGCAATCGTTACGGATAATAAATTACGCCCTATCGGTATTATTTCTCTTAGCACGCTAATTAAAGGCAAAAAAAATGAATTGATAAAAGATTTGATGAGCAAAGATTTTAAGCTTGCAGATGCTTTTACCGATTTAAACGAACTAAGCTTCATTTTTAGACAATATGCTTTAACTATTGTACCGGTAGTAAATAAAAGCGGTAAGTTAGTAGGTAGCGTATCAATCGATAATATAATTTATATTATCGAAGAACAAGCCGGAAAAGATATATTATCATTAAGCGGGGTACACACTCAAGATACTTTCTTCAATGTATTTTATACCGTTAAACATCGTTTTCCTTGGCTCTTTGTTAATCTAATCACTGCCTGCATGACCTCACTTATCATTAACCATTTTAACGATACTATTGCAAAACTTGTAACGCTTGCAGCCACTATGCCTATTGTAGCTTCAATGGGCGGAAATGCCGGAACACAAGCCATGACCGTTACGGTTAGAGCCCTTGCTAATAAAGATATTCATTATAATAATGTCAATAAAGTTATATTAAAAGAAATAGCCGTATCGGCTTTTAACGGTTTTGTACTTGCAATTATCGGAGCAGGACTTAGCTTTGTGATGTTGCTTGACTTAAATCTTAGCGTTATTTTTGCTATTGCAGTTATTTTAAATTTTTTAGTAGCCGGATTATTCGGCTCTGCTATTCCTATAATACTGCATTATTTTGATATAGACCCCGCTACAGGCTCCGGTGTATTTCTAACAACCATAACCGATGCTCTAGGTTTCCTAACTTTCTTAAGCCTTGCTCATATTTTTTTAGTGTAAAATTTGGTGTTTATTCAAATAAACATACATACACATTGCAGCAAACAGTAGCTATAGCTCCAAGACATTTACATATACCACAACTTGTATCCTGATTTTCAAAGTCGGTAATATTATTCTCATAAGATATATTATTATCTCTTTGTATATTCTGATTATTATTAATATTTGACTCTTTGAACAATAAATTTGCAACAGTTAGTATTAACTCACCCTGTGATGCAGTTAGATTAGTATTATTTAAGGAGCTAGCTTGTGCGTACTCTTGTACTTTATTACGGTTTGACATAGTTATATTTTGACTTTAGGATTAATATTTAAAATAATATAACAATAATCTTTAGTTCTGTGAAGGAAAATTAAATTATTTATATTTTCCTTCACAGAACCTAATCTGCAGCTATTTATTACTGCAATTTTTGGCATTTCCTCGAAATGGTTGATATCGTCATAAGATAAGCGACTGCAAAGAGCGTGGCAATGACGTAAACTTTTCAAATTATCAACTTTTTCTAGGCAATGCCTAATTTTTTAATTAATAGCCCACAAATTATAATGAAATAAGCAATAACTTTTATGGAAGATATAAGCTCTTGGAAAGAAAAGTTTGCAATTTGTGTTTATAGTAAAAAATTACTTGATAAACTCGAATATTTAAATACTAAAGTAGCAAATCCTATAGATATCCTCGAAATCAAAAAAGGTATCTACTATGCACGTAACACGGTTCTCAAATGCGTCAATCAGGCGGTCCTTATTATTCGCACCTGATTGAGGTAACAATTATGCTTGCTGAATTTGTAGCTGAAGAAGCAATTACCGAAATTTTTGGACCGGAAGTAGCAAAACACGTAGAAGGTCTAACTAGAATTAAATCTTACGGGAAGATAAGTAGCGGAGAAAGCATAAACTTATTAATTAAAGAGAAAAGATGCAATACGACATTAACAAAATTATTTGACCGAATTTATAATGTGCAAACTTTGGGAGTTAAATCACCTGAGAAAGCTAGAAAAATTATTAAAGAGACTTTAATAAATTTTCTTTTGGTCGCTGCTAATATAAATTATAAACTAGAACGAGAATTTGCTGAGTTATGCCTAAAAGTTTTTAATATTAAACTTGAAAGACACAAAGCTTTTTCTAATAATAACTCTCTGCTTTCTCCTCTAACTTTATAAAATGATTTACTCCAAATGTATAACCAATTAGAATTGGAATAATCAAGAATAATAATCCCCAGTGATTAAAATAATCTATCAAGTAAATTGTTCTAAAAGAAGAAACTGCAAACATTAAAGCTCGTGATAAAGCAAATATAAAACTGCCGCATGTAAAACGTTTTAATACTGGAAATCTTGTATAAAACACTGCATCTGCCGGAAAAGTAGTAGGGGCAAATACTACAATAAATAATTGGAATAAAAGTAATTCTATAGTATTTGAAATATTATTTAGTAAGATAGGAGACATAATGGCTACAATAGAAAATATTATTAATCTTACTTTAAGGACTTTTAAAGGATGTATTTTACAAACCAAATAAGTAACAATTATTGTACTTATTAATTCTGTACCACAAACAATAAAATTTTGATGAATTACTTGAGCAGCACTATAATTAAATGAGTTTTTAGCATATTACCGCAATAAATATAAACAATATAAAACCATAACGGGACTCCACAATGTATAAAAAAGAAAGCTATTGCTGTTGGTTTATTAATTTTTTCACTCCAAATAGGGCTTGATTTTAACCGATTACTATCTATCCCCGCTTGTGCTACAGTTTTCTTTATTTGTCTTTTTGCATCAATGAAATCTGGAATTTCCCTAAGATTTGTCCTTACAACAGCACAAACTATAGCAATAGCTGCTCCAAACCAAAATGCAATACGCCAATCAAGTCCAAAAGAAGTAACAAGTGTTCCTACCGCCAATGCTACGGTTGCACCTACTAATAACGTTGAGGAATTTTTGTCATTTCGGTTAGATAAAGTTCGGCACCTACTACCTCCTCTATAAAGGACATCCCCTGAGCGATACGACACGCAGTTACTACAAAAGCCGCCGTAATACCAATTTCGGCATAAGTTTTTATAATTAGCCATTATAAGACAACAAAGCAACATTAAAAAAGTTGTAATAATGACCGTTGCCTTACGACCTATAGTATCTCCTATCCAACCAAATATTAAAGCACCGATAGGTCTAAATACATATGTTGCACAATATGCAATGGCAGAATATAGAGAAGCCGCTCGTGCATCGGCTTCAGGAAAAAATAGCTCGTTAAGTAGTACCGCCATGTGTACATAGAGCATGAGATCAAAATATTCAAGAAACGTACCTATCGATAGTAGCCCTATTGCTTCTTTTTGATTACAGGCTAAACTTTTTTGCTCTTTTGCGTAACTTCACATACTTTTTTACAGATTAGTTAAAATTAATAAAGAACTATACTGTTTTATATAAAAATAAAAGTCAATTTAATAAAATTAGATTTTATAGCATTGCTAACTCAAGACAGGTGTCATAATGAGCTGAGCGACTGAAAGGAGCGTATCAATCTAAAAAAATAATAATAAAAAATTCTAGTTTACAGAGTTTTTAACTAGATTGCTTAGTCAATATACTTTGTAGTTTCCTTGCAATAGCGTTAATT
Organism: Rickettsia gravesii BWI-1; assembly: GCF_000485845.1. Classification (NCBI taxonomy): domain Bacteria; kingdom Pseudomonadati; phylum Pseudomonadota; class Alphaproteobacteria; order Rickettsiales; family Rickettsiaceae; genus Rickettsia; species Rickettsia gravesii. The sequence goes on from NZ_AWXL01000019.1 coordinate 39,796, forward strand.
TATTAAATAATCTATCTTTATTTATGCCAATAAATTGCTAATTTAATACTTGCAATTTATCTTATAATGACTTATATTCAGATTCGCTTAGATTAAAAAGCACTAAGGCGTTTTATATGTAATTAATTTTGATCCCCTTAAACTTTTTACATTAAAACGCCGTTATTTTATTTAAGCGGGTGTAGCTCAGGGGTAGAGCGCTACCTTGCCAAGGTCGAAGTCGAGGGTTCGAATCCCTTCACCCGCTCCAGTGATTTTTCCCGTCTTATGTCATTCCTGTCTACGCGGGAATGACATAGAGCATGTTTTTCGAACTAAGCAACAACGCCCTTTTGCAAATGACATCAGTAAGTTTATCATAAATTCAATCTTCCAAACCATATTTTTTCTTAATATCTTCTAATGAAATTACTTCTTCTCCTTTTTCTATACAAGACAAAGCAATTAATAAATCTGCTTTTTCTTCTATATAACTTTCTATTGCTTTACGTATAATATATCCTTTTGGTCTATCGATTTCCTTAGCAACATTAGAAAATATAATATCTAGTTCATTAGAAATTCTAGTAGTTATAACTGTCATAAAAATAGCCATTTATCTGTTTTGTGATAACTTATATTAGTATAAAATACATTTAAATATATTTTATATTATTATTTTACCCTTGCATTAAAGCTATTAGGTAGCTATTTTTATTTTATTAGACTTAGTGTATAACCTATCTTATAAAGAGAAATTTTAAGGAAGCACGGCATACAGCACCGCAACGTACAAAAAGGTACGTGAGATGCGAGTACCGGATTGATGTACACCGCAGATACTTCAAAAGTTGGAAGCCAAATAAGTGGTGAGCCTGCGGAGCGTAGAAAACTACGTGAGCAAAGGCGAAGCCCAAAATTTGACGTACCAAATCTTGAAGTATCAAAGGTATACAAATCATTTTTAGAAAGAGGTTATACAAGAAGACTATTGCAACAATTAAGAAATTACATATGTCAGCAAATACGCAAGATAATCAGGCAAATAATAACGACATTATAGAAATACAGGAAACTGAGGTAGTGCCTGTAGAAACAAATTCTTTACAATCAGGGTTAACAAGCTTAATACCGATGGTTTTAATTTTTGCTGTATTTTACTTCTTATTATTACGTCCACAAGAAACACGACGCAAAGAAAGAGAGAAATTAGTAAGTGAAGTTAAAAAAGGCGAAGAAGTTCTAACAAATAGCGGCATTTACGGTATTGTGACTAAAGTAAGTGAAAATGACAATAATATTGAAATCGAAATAGCTAAAGACGTACGTATTAAAGCTTTAAAAAGTGCTATTATCGATATAACTAGTCGTACAAAAGTAAGTAGCAGTAAAAAAAACAACAAAAAAGATAAGAAGGTAAGCGGTGCAAAATCTTCCTAAGTGGAAAATTTTTCTTTCAATTATATGTACGGTTTTTGCGGTTATTTGTGCCTTACCCAATTTCATGCAGGTAAACTCTAAGTTTCTGCCTCATAATTCAGTAAATCTAGGACTTGACCTTAGAGGAGGAGCCCATTTATTACTCGATGTTGATTTTGACACCTACTTAAATGATTCAATGGAAAATCTTGCCGACACTTTACGCAAAAATTTTCGTGAGGATAAAATCGGCTATAAAAATCTGTTAGTTAGACAAAATAGCATTCAATTAGAAGTAAGATCGCCTGAGAAATTAAAGCCGTTAAAGAAAATAATTAATAAAATCGATCCAGAAATTATCGCTGAAGTAAATGAAAATAAAATAAAGCTTAGCTACAGCGAATCTAGATTAAATGACTTACTTAATAAGGTAGTAGACCAATCTATTGAGATCATTCGCATGAGAGTTGATAGTACCGGCACTAAAGAGCCGACCCTACAGAAACAAGGCGATAAGCATATATTACTGCAAGTTCCCGGTGAAGCAAATCCCTCTTACCTGAAGAATATATTAGGGAAAACTGCAAAGCTAACTTTTCATTTAGTTGATGAAAATGCCAATATCGAAGAAGCGGTAAAAGGACATGTTCCAGTAGGTTCAATGCTAGTTAAGGGAGATAGCAAAAGTCATGGGGAGTATTATGTCGTTATAAAGAAAAAAGTTGTTTTGGGTGGGGATCAGCTTACAACCGCTTCAGCGTCTTTTGACCAAAATTCACAAGCGGTAGTTGCTTTTTCTTTCAACAATTTAGGTAGTAAAATATTTGGTGAAATAACCAAAAATAATACCGGTAAACGCCTTGCTATAGTTTTAGACAATAAATTACTAAGTGCTCCAACGATAAACGGAGCGATTATGGGCGGAAGCGGTATAATAACAGGAAATTTTACCGTTGAGTCGGCAAATGAGCTTGCACTATTATTGCGAGCCGGTTCGCTTCCTGCCCCACTTAAAATTATTGAAGAGAGAAATATAGGTCCAAATTTGGGTGCTGATTCTATAGAATCGGGCAAAAAGGCAGGATTTATAGGATTTATAGCAGTGTGTATATTTATGGTTTGGTCTTACGGTGTGCTTGGTTTATTTGCCAATATAGCCTTAAGCCTTGCATTGTTATATATTTTAGCTTTACTTTCACTTTTCCAAGCTACTTTAACTCTGCCGGGACTTGCAGGAATAATACTCACTATGGGTATGGCTGTTGATGCTAATGTATTGATTTACGAAAGAATTAAAGAGGAACTGCATAAAGGAGTTTCTAATCTTTATGCTATTAGAACCGGTTTTGAATCTGCGTTTGCCACTATCCTTGATGCTAACCTAACTACTTTAATCGTTGCTTTTTTACTTTATATATTTGGAGTAGGTGCAATAAAAGGTTTTGCCGTTGCATTAACGATCGGGATTATATCTTCAATATTTTCAGCGATTATCATTACTAAATTGTTAATAGATATTTGGGTAAAATATTTTAAACCTAAAAAATTAGGGCTTGTGTAAAAGAGTAGACTTTGTTGTATGGTCTTTTTATATCATTCCCACAAAAGCGGGAATCCAGTAACCTTTAATGTCATCCCGCAACTTGATTGCGGGATCTCAGGACACGGCCTGTGATACAAGATACCGTAGTCAAGCCATGGTATAACATTTTCACTTTTCTCTGGATTCCTGCTTTCGCAGGAATGACATAAGAGCCATACAGCAGGACCAGCTAGGATGACAACGCAAAAATGGATAATATCTTATGAAAATACAGTCAAATGTTATAAAAATAATTATCGTAATTAGCTTATTAATAGGAGTAGGAGCATTATATTTGTTGTTATCTTTAAGAACGCCTGAAAAACCGCTTGCCGGTCAAGTTAATATCTATGAAGATAACGTAAAAATCGGCGGTAATTTTGAACTAATAGACCAAAATGGAGAGATATTTAATAGTGATAAGTTGAAAGGCAACTTAAGCCTCATTTACTTTGGATTTACTAGTTGTCCTGATATATGCCCAACCTCTCTAAATAAAATGACGGAGATTGTAGAAATTTTAAATAAACATAAAATAGATATTCTACCTGTTTTTATCACTATTGACCCAAAACGTGATACTCCTATAACACTTAAAGAATATCTAAAACATTTTCATCCAAAATTTATAGGTCTTACCGGTAACGAGCAGCAAATAAAAGATGTAACTGATAAATTCAAGGTTTTCTATGCTCGTGTGCATGGTGATGATGACGACCCGAACTATATGCTTGATCATTCATCTTTTACATATTTAATCGATGCAAATGGAAAATATCTAAAACATTTCTATTTAGATTCTTCACCTAAGGAAATTATGGAATTTTTAAGAAATGAATAGTTATATATCGGTAGCGTATTTATTTACCTTTTTAATCTTAGCAATATTGTTAATTGTAAGTTTTTTAAATTACAAGTCATTGAAAAATAAACAGAACTTTAATGCAACAGAGAATAAGAAATAGATTAATAACAATAATTATTTGTTTCTGCTCAGCATGTTTAGGAATTAGTATAATACTTTACAATTTAGAGAAAAATATAGTATTTTTTTTGCCGCCGTCAAAAATTAATGAAATAGAACAAGGCAAAGAGTTAAGAGTCGGTGGGCTTGTTAAAACAGATTTAATAAATAAAATTGCTGATGATAAGATAAGTTTTGTTATTACCGATAATATTAAGGATTTAGAGATATTATATCAAGGAGCCCTTCCGGCTCTATTTAGTAAAGGACAAGGAATTATTGCCATCGGGCAATTATCGAACGGGAAATTTATAGCAAGACAATTACTTGCAAAGCATGATGAGAATTACAGACCTCCGAAATAACAACGTCATTGCGAAGAGCGAAGCGACGTGGCAATCTAGTAAAATAGGCCTGAGATTGCTTCGTCGAATTGCGTTGTAATTCTCCTCGCAATGACGAAAAATAATTAAACCAACCAAACAAATAAAAACATGTTTATAGATAAAATCAAAGCAAAAGCAAATAATTACGAAATAAACGTAATTATCGAAATTCCGATGAATAGCGGTCCAATCAAATACGAATTTGACAAAGAATCAGGAGCAGTTTTTGTTGATCGCTTTATGCAAACTACCATGAGCTATCCATGCAATTACGGTTTTATTCCTCATACTCTTTCAAATGACGGTGATCCGATAGACGTACTTGTCGTAGCTCATCATCCGATAGTGCCTGGGTCAGTTATAAAATGCCGAGCAGTCGGCGTATTGATGATGGAAGACGAATCAGGGCTTGATGAGAAAATAATCGCAGTACCGACTTCTAAGCTCGATATTACTTTCGATCATATTAAAGAGCTAGATGATTTATGTGACATGCTCAAGAAACGTATCGTACATTTCTTTGAGCATTATAAAGATTTAGAAAAAGGTAAATGGGTTAAAGTTACTGGATGGGAAAATAAATCAAAAGCAGACGCTTTAATCAATGAAGGAATAGATAGGGTTAGCTAGGGATAAGAATTCATGACGTTGCTTGCATGGTGCTTGATGTCATTCCCGCGTAGGCGGGAATCCAGAAAAAGTAGCCTTAATCCCGATCTCAACAATTACACATTAATTAACAAAATAAACCTATAAAAACAAGTTTTTATAGGTTTTACTAGATCCCTGCCTCCGCGGGAATGACATCAGAAAAATAAGATAAAAAACAAACAGTGACCGACTTTTTGCATAACGTAGCTAATAAAGAGGAATTTGAAGGAAACACGGAACGCAACACCACAACGTACACTTTAGTACGTGAGGATGCGAATACCGGATTGACGCACAAATTACCTTTAGAAGTAGAAGCAAGTTATGCAAGAAGTCGATTATTTCGTTCAGGAGTCGTAGTAGCTTTTTTCACATTAATTTCTCGCATATTTGGCTTAGTGCGTGAACAGTTTATTGCATCATTATTCGGCTCTACGCCTATGGGTGATAGCATTAATGTTGCTTTTAAACTACCGAATTTATTTAGAAGAATTTTTGCAGAAGGAGCATTATCAAGCGTATTCATTCCTATTTATAATGAAAAAATGCTTATTTCTAAGAAAGCCGCTAATAATTTTTCAGGTGAGGTTTTTACCCTTTTACTTCTGACATTAATAGTAATAATAGCATTAATGCAAATCTTCATGCCACAATTAATGCTGTTTATTGCTCCTGGATTTCATGGTAAAAAAGAAAAGTTTGAGCTTACGGTATTTTTATGCCGAATTACAATACCTTATTTAATATTTGTTTCATTAACGGCTCTACTTGGCGGAATATTAAACTCTGTAAAAAAATTCGCTGCATTTGCTTTTTCACCGGTTATTTTAAGTATATGCGTAATAATGTTTACTTTAACATTTGATCATTATATAGAATCTACTATCTCAATTAGCTTATCTTTAATAATGGCCGGAATATTACAAGTTTCTTTTATGTTTGTCTGTGTGAAAAGAGCGGATTTAAACTTTCCGATAATTTTTAACCCAAGCGATCCCGATGTAAAAAAGCTTTTGATTAATATGGGACCGGCAACCATTAGCTCCGGCGTACAGCAATTAAACCTTTTCATATCCCAATCTATTGCTAGCTTTATTGAAGGTGCTATTTCTATATTATCTTATGCCGACCGGATATATCAATTTCCTCTATCAATAATAGGTACTAGCTTCTCTACTATATTGCTACCTGAGCTGTCAAAAATCTATAAATCAAATGATATAGTAGCTGCAAAAAAAATACAGAATAATGCTATTAGAATAGGATTATTATTATCGTTGCCTGCTACATTCGGTATTATAATTCTATCTCATCCGATTATTAATATAATTTATGAAAGAGGAGTATTCACGAGCCAAGATACTGCAAACACAGCTGAGGCTATTTCTGCGTTTGCACTTGGGCTTCCTGCTTTTATTTTGGCAAAAATTTTAACTCCTATTTTTTATGCTAACGGAGATACTAAAGCACCGCTCAAAATAACCTTATTTTCAATAATAATTAATACCGGCATGAACCTATTATTAATGGATTCTTTGAAACATATCGGTATTGCAGTCGGTACATCTATTGCAGCTTGGTATAATCTAGGTTTATTATATAGCTATACTACAAAACAAAATAAGTTTCATATAGAAGCCGGTATAAAACTTTTCTGCGGTAAAATTTTGTTATGCTGTACATTAATGTCTATTATAATTGCTTTAATAAAGCATTATTATTTAGAATATTTTTATTCGGAATATTTACTGATTAAAGTCTGTATGCTAGGTAGTACAATTGCAGTTGGAATAGGAACATTTTTCGGCACGGCATATTTATTAAAAGCGGTTAATTATGATAATAACAAGAAATAAGCACCAATCAAATTATCAGGATTGGCTAAAAGCCTTAGCTATTATAACCATGATCATTGATCATGTAGGTTTATATCTATATCCTGAATTAACGATTATGCGGATCATAGGTCGTACAGCTATGCCAGTATTTTGCTTTTTTGCCGGTTATAATTTTCATGATAAACCAAAAATCCATATAATAATATTCGGTGTTTTATTACAAATATATACCACTGTACTATTTAAACAGTTTCTTACTACAAATATTCTAATCTCTATCTATTTAGGGCAATGGTATATTTATTATTTTCGTAATTCTTTAACTCGCTTTTTCTATAGCGGTTATTGTCATGCAATTATAATGGTACTATTGTGGTATATTAGCTGGGCTTTGATTGATTACGGAACTCTTGTAATTGCTACAATGATACTTGGATTTATTTCAAAACATGAGCAGGCAAACTTAAAACTTTGCTGTTTTATAGCAATTTTTGCCTCTTTCATGCATTCAACTCTTTTTACTCTTGCGATTTCCTTTAATGAGTTTAATTTTTCAAATACTGACTTAATTTTAAACCTCACTTTCTTAACAATTACCTATATATTAATGATCCTAAGCGATTATTCACAAAAAATAGCTATAAATCTAAAATGGATAAGTCGCAATGTTTTATATATTTACTGCATACAAATTATGATCTTACAATTCATATTCATCTATAAATACACATATGGTTTTAAAAATTGGTAAATAAACATTAATAATTAGTGACAGCGTAATTTAGTTAATATTAATATATTTAAATAAATTGATAATTAAATATATGAATATAATAGATCGTTTAATTTTGGATAATGAACAATATAAAGAGCAATTTAAAAAAAACAAACTATTTAAAATTAAGTTAGATAGTACGCTACGAAAAAATAAATTTCTTAAACATTTTCGGATTTGGTCAAACGAATTTCAAAAAATGGTATTAGCAAGAGTAGTGTTTTCTGAAACAAAAGAATTTCAACAACTTGCATGGGAGCATCTTACCGATGAATTTGGACATAATATAGAATTATTCCAAAATCTAGAAAATAATGAAGAAACTACAGATTCTATTTTTGAGGCCTTAGGTTCTTGGTTTACGCTAAAAATGATGACTCTTGGAGATAGTGAAAGAGCCGTCCTTGTCCATTTAGTAATAGAGTCTTGCGCTACTATATTTTATGAAAAACTAGGATCAATATTTTTTAATCATAAAGCAGCAAAACATTTCAAAACACATATGCATCTTGATCCTGCACATGAACAAGTGGGAATAGATTTATTACAACAAATAAACACTAATGATTCTTCTTTACTCACTATTCAAAAAAAAGGCTGGGATATGATTGATGCTCTGTTTACTAGACTTGCTGAAATCACACAGGATTAGCTTTAACTTATAGTATTCTAGATTTTCATTTTATAAAAAAGCTTGCTTGCACGGTGCGGTTTTTCGTCATTGCGAGCGACTGAAAGGAGCACGGCAATCTCAGGACTTTGGCATGAGATTGCTTCGTCGAATTACTGCGTAATTCTTCTCGCAATGACGGTAAAAATCGAACCACGCAACAACGCCAACGCCAAGCGGAAATAGCATATTCAAACTAAACCAACTCGCTTACTTGAGATTTGGCAAAGAGCTTTATCTGAAAGTTAACAAAATTTATATTACCTTTTGAGCCTATTTCCGCAAATTTATGCGCTTTAAGAAGTAGGTCATGATCGTCCGCTAAATCGGCGAAGAAAAATGCGATTTCGCCACTTTGTTTTACTCCTAAAATCTCACCGCTACCTCGCAGTTTTAAATCCTGCTCAGCTATATAAAATCCATCATTAGTTTGTTTCATTATCTCAAACCTACCTCGTGCAACTTTTCTAAGCCTTTTAGGATTGTATAACAATATACAATATGACTGCAAACTACCCCGCCCTACTCTACCTCTAAGCTGATGAAGTTGAGCGAGACCAAATTGCTCAGCATTTTCAATAATTATCAAAGTGGCTTCAGGTATGTCTATTCCGACTTCAACAACGGTTGTTGCAACTAATATCTTAATTTCACCTTCCTTAAATTGCTTCATTATTTGGTCTTTCTGCTCGTTCTTCATCTTACCGTGAATAATACCGGTATCACCTTGATAGATATTGTCGATAGAGTTAAAACGACTCATCACATCCATCAATAAACTATCCTCTTCCGGCGTTTCTTTCTCTCCCTGCTCTATCAATGGACAAATCCAATATACCCGCTCACCTGCAATAAGCTTCTTATTTATCGCTGCTATAATATACTCTATCTTATTAACGGACATGGTATTTGTAGCGATAGGTAAACGACTTTTCGGCTTACCCATTAGCTTTGAGATAGTCATATCACCAAACATAGTAAGTGCAAGGCTTCGAGGAATCGGCGTTGCAGTCATAACTAACACATCGGGATTTACTCCTTTATTTATTAAATTCAAACGCTGTTGCACCCCAAATCTATGCTGCTCATCAATCACTATATAACCTAGTTTCTTAAAACTTACTTTTTCTTGAAATAAAGCATGAGTGCCGACTAATATATCCATCTCATCGTTGTCAAGTTGTATCATAATATTTTTACGAGCTGCCCCCAGTATCTTACCTGTAAGTAATCCGACTCTTATATTAGTATTTTTTAAAGCTTTAACAAAAAACTCATAATGCTGATTGGCAAGCAAATCAGTTGGAGCCATAAGCGTTGCTTGAAATCCAGTGGCTACCACATTTACCATAGTCAGCAGAGCTACCAAAGTTTTACCAGAGCCAACATCGCCTTGCAACAATCTCATCATTTCTATTTTATCGCTTTGATCACACTCTATTTCTTCTATGACTTGCTTTTGATAAGAAGTTAACTCAAATCCTAGCTCATTTAATATATTTGCTTGAATAGATACAGCTTTAGGGTAAATATTACCTTGTCTTCTACTTATTTGCGTACGTACATTTAAAAGAGATATTTGATTAGCGATAAGCTCCTTAGCTGCTAGTTGTTTTTTGGCGTTAGTATATACATCGTCATTGCGAAGCCCCTTTAGGGGCTGCGGCAATCTAGAATTTATTAATTTTACATTGCTGGATTGCTTCGTCGGCATGCATGCCTCCTCGCAATGACGAAAAACATGCAACATTTGCAAATTCTGCAATATAATATCTAAATAATCTTTTACTTCTTTATCTTCTATACTCTTACACTTCTCTTCAAATATCTCTATTGCTTTTATGATATATGAATATAACTGCTTGTTACTAAGTAAATATGTCAGGGAATAAATCGGCTCTATTGCTTTTGCAAGTTTAGGATTTACAATAAATTCAGGATGCGAAATTTGTAAGTAATGATCAAAAAATTGTACCTTTCCGCTGATAATATGAGAAGTACCAACTTGCAATTTATTAAAAATAAAAGGTGGGGGTTTATGAAAAAACACTAATAACAAAGAACCAGTATCATTGCTAGCTGTAATTTTTAAAGGCTGACTACTTTTCTTTGGTAAATTAATGCTCTCAACTACAATTTCTGTTTGGATTATGTCACCGTCTCTAACTTCAGTTAAATTAGGCGATAATATTTTATTTTGATATGAAACAGGTAGATAAAATAATAAATCACGAATATTGTTAATACCAAGCCTTTTAAGAGCAGATACGGTATCTTCACGTATATTGATGAACATTTTTACAGAAGAGAATAAGAATTTTTCTAAAATAGTTAGCATATATAGTCATAATTATCTTATATACAAATATATATACTTTATAATAAAAGAAGAATAATAAAATATACAAATTATGACTAATATGTCATTCCTGCGAAAGCAGAAATCCAGTAATTAAACGGTGCATACACAGTAAGTTTTTAAAATTAAAAGCTCGATGTATAGCGCTTTTTTCTGGATTTCTGCTTTCGCAGGAATGACATATTAGTCATGCAACAAAGCCTTCTCTTATAGATCTAATTTTAACCCTGCTCTAACCTATAGCTGAGGATTTTAAAGGCATACCTTCTATAAATCCCGCTGCTTTGTAACCGTCTGAGCCGACTATCTTAAATGTTTCATTTAAGCTAAGTTCAAAATTAACAGCTCCAAGTCCACCTTGCTTACAACTTTCTTTTAAAGGGGTAGTGGTTAACATTTTAGGCTGATTCCACAATGTCGCTTCTAAACCTAAACCGATAAATTCAACTTTGACTAAGTTATTAGCTTTAACTCCGACACCGTAAAACTTAAATTTTTGATTTTTGCCGTAATTAATATTAACTTGAATATATTTGTTATCAACAACAAAATGGTTAACTAAACCACGCTCTAAACCGTATGGAGCAAGTATCGCTCTAGTAGCCGGTAAATATTTAACCGGTCCTAATTCAATTATCGGAATATCATTTAAGTTAGTATTCATTATAAATGAATATCCTGAATAGAATAAAAACGGATCAAATAAATCTAAATAAGCATATGAACGAATTTTATTTTTAGTAATATAATTTTTACCGTATATGGAGTTAATTGCTTTTACATATGCATTTATATCATTACCGCTTTTACCTTTACCATCAAACTTAGTACTAAAAATATAACTTGCCTGATCTAGTCTTGTCCATAAATAACCTATACCGTAAGTAGGATTAATTTTGTTACTTGCCATGTATCTATCTTTAATATTTTCAGATAACAAATAACTTGCTTGCATTCCCTCTGTATCTATAGCAATTTGCTTATGCACTTGCAAAGAATTAAAATCTTTAGTTTTAAAATATGTTGTACCCTCAAAAGGATCTACTTCATATTTTACTACTTTTAAATCAAATTCTTTGCTCTTGCTCCATAACCTCCTATTTCATGATTACCTACCATAATCCAAGATATAGCAGTAAATCTTATAATATAACTTAAGATCTTCATAGCTATATTATCTGAATCGACAAACATAGCATCATCTAATTGACGGTAACCTTCAATTAATGACATAGCAGCATCGCTACTCGCTCTTGAGGACATATCTTTATTATAAGTCACTACATAACTATAATTTTTTTAGAATTTTCTTGAATTGTTATATTATCATCAATATTTGATGTAGTTACCAATACTGTTGATGAATACAAAAAACAAGCAGCAATGGTTAAATTTAATTTCTTGTAAAGTATTTATTTAATAAATGCACTTCTTAAAAGCAATGTTCAAAATTTAACAGTTATAAGCAATAATTGCGGTGTTGACAATTTCGGACTTGAGCTTCTTCTTCAAACTAAACAAATAAAAAAAATGATTTCTTCGTATGTCGGAGAAAATAAGATTTTTGAGCAACAATATCTTGATAAGGTTTTAGAGCTTGATCTAAACCCACAAGGAACTTTAGCTGAACGAATTAGGGCTGCTTGTATGGGAATTCCGGCTTTTTATACTAAAACAAGTATAGGTACAATTGTAGAGGAAAATAAAGAAACAAAGGAGTTTAACGGCAAAAAATATATAATGGGAACTACCCTTCAAGCTGACCTTACTATTATTAAAGGCTTTAAAGCCGATAAAAGCGGCAACGTGATTTACAATAAAACTGCACGAAATTTTAATGCAGTCATGGCAGGTGCTGCTAAAGTTACAGTTTGTGAAGTAGAGGAAATAGTGGAGGTGGGAGAGCTTGACCCTAACAATATTCACACACCTAATATTTTCATACAGTGATTAATAGTAGGTGAAAAATATGAGAAACGTATTGAGCAATTAACTGTCAGGACAAAATAAGATATGCCTTGGAGCAAAGAAGAAATGTATCAAATAACCGCAGAGGAACTTAAAGACGAATTATATATCAATCTTGGTATAGGTATGCCTACGCATATAGCAAATTATATACCTCAAGGAGTGAATGTAATATTTCAAAGCGAGAACGGTATGCTTGGTATGGGACCATTTCCTTACGCAGGAGAGGAAGATCCTGATTTAATTAACGCCGGTAAGCAAACTATTACTGCTATTCCTGAAAGCAGCTATTTCGACGGTAGCTTTTCATTTGGGATGATTAGAGGTTCGCATGTCGATTTAACTATTTTAGGTGCTATGCAAGTCTCACAAACAGGCGATCTTGCCAACTGGACTATTCCGGGTAAAATGGTTAAAGGTATGGGAGGAGCTATGGATTTGGTCGCTAACACCAAAAGAGTAGTTATGATAATGGAACATAACGCAAAAGATGGCGGTGCTAAATTATTAAAAGAATGCAACTTTCCGTTAACAGGTAAAAAAGTAGTTAATAGAGTAATTACCGATCTTGGAATTTTTGATATTGATAAAGATGAAATGATATTAGTTAGACAAGCTGACGATGTTACTATTGAAGAAATAAAGTCTAAAACTGAAGCCGAGTTTATAGTTAATTTATAATATGGAGAATAAAATGGTTAAAGTAGCTATCATATATTATAGTGGATACGGTCATACTGCAAAAGTAGCTGAAGAACTAAATAAGAGCGTAAAAGAAGCAGGAGCAAATGTTTCTATTATACAAATAAATAAAGATAAACCTGATAATTTCGATTGGGATTTATTAGACAATGCAGATGCTATCATTTTTGGAGTCCCAATCTATATGGGTAGTTTAACTGGATCGTTTAAAATATTTATGGAAGCTACCTCAACTAGATGGGCACAACAAAAATGGAAAGATAAAATAGCTGCAACTTTTACTAATTCTGCTTCTTATTCAGGTGATAAGTTATGCAGTATTCAGCAGCTATTTCACTTCGCTATGCAGCATTGTATGATTTGGGTCGGGCAAGCTGAAGCTGCTCCGAATTTTTCCGATCATGCGATGCCTGATCCCGATAAAATTAACCGCTTAGGTAGCTGGTTAGGACGTATGACTCAATCTAACCACAAATCTTCTCCTGATATTACTCCTATTCAATGCGATTTAAAAACTGCTAATTTCTTTGGTAAAAGAATAGTTGAAATAACTAAGAAATTTAAAGGGTAGATTTATATGGTGTTTTATGTCATTCCCGCGGAAGCGGGAATTCAGTAAAACCTATAAAAAACTTGTTTTTTAGGTTTATTTTATCAATTAATGGTAATTTTATAGCAGTATTAAAGTTATTTTTTGGATTCCCGCTTCCGCGGGAATGACATTTATTATCTAACAAATGATGGTTTTTGTGAGTTCCTATTATTTAGCATTTTTTGAGCATGCGTAGTCATTTTAGCATCTCGTTCTCCTTTAGTTTTTAGAACTTTTGATTTATTCTTACTAACACTAACATCACTCCAGTTACCACTATCGCTTTCACTGCTACTACTATCACTCATCTCCATAACAACTCTTCGTGCTAAAATTGATGCAACTTCATTAGGTTTGTTAACATTCTGAGCAGGCTTACTATGAGAATGTGCAACCGGTTTTCCTGTATTAGGATCAAATTCAACTTTTTTTAGTTTGTGTTCACCTCTTATGGACTGCAGTAATAAATCTCTAGCATCTTGTACCTTAACATCCGTCTTTTCAACTTTTCTTAGTTTTCTTGGCCCTGCTATTTCTCTCATTAAATCAGAAGTATCTATAGAAGGACGTGGTTGATTTTCCGGTTTTTTAACCGTAGTAGCTTCTACAGACTTAGATAATGTCTCAGTCTGAGCCGGAGCCATAGTAGGCATAGGCGGAGGAGGCGGAGGAGGCGGAGGTGGAATGTTATTTTCCGGTAAAGGAGGCGGAGGTGGAATGTTATTTTCCAAAGGTTTAGCTAGGGACGAATTTGCTAATATTGGTTCTTTTTTTGAAGCCATGTGATTTGTAAGGTTACTTACTATCTTTTGTAACTCCTCATTGTCAGGTAATTTTGCAATTATATCATTAATATTTCTTTCTTTATTTTCAATTAATTCCTCAAATTTATGCTTCGTTTTATATAATTGTTCATCAATCTTTCTAATTGTTCTAGTATTACTCTCTTTGTTTTTTGCTAAAACCTGCTCACTATTATTTACAAAAACATTTTTAACCTTTTGCCAAATATTATTTAATTTTTCAAAAAATGTATAAGGTACTTCTTCCCTAATGTCAGCAACATGTTTTTGTATTTCTTTAAGTTCTTTGATATTAGAATTTTCGGATATTAAATTTTGGATGTTTTGTTTTATAGCATTTAAAGAATTATATTGTTTCTCTAGTTCTTCAGCATTAATGAATTGTAAGGGATTTGTCATATGTAAAGCTGAGAATCTTTCAGGTTTACTCTTATAACTAAAAAATACTTCCGATAATCTTTCTCTTTGATCTTTAGATAAATCTTTCTTTGTTAAATCCTTAAAATTTTTTTCGATTTCTTCTTGTAATTCTTGCTTTAAAGGTACAGATTTTTCCGCTATATTATATAGCTTATTATCAATATCTTTTAATATTTTATTATTATACTTTATTGCTTCATTTGTTAACTGTTCTTCACTTTTTATAAAAATATACTTTACATTAGAAACTGTTTTTACAAATCTTTTAAACCAAGGCAGCGATCTACTATGTTCTTTTTCTAGTGCTTTAGTTTCATTTTG
The DNA here is from genome assembly GCF_000485845.1 of Rickettsia gravesii BWI-1. Lineage (NCBI taxonomy): Bacteria > Pseudomonadati > Pseudomonadota > Alphaproteobacteria > Rickettsiales > Rickettsiaceae > Rickettsia > Rickettsia gravesii. The sequence goes on from NZ_AWXL01000019.1 coordinate 55,225, forward strand.
TATTTCGATTAAACCTTGCAACTGCTTATTTTGTTCGCATAATTCATTTACTTGGCTTAATATAGTATTTAAAGCATTATTTTCTTGTGCTAATAAGTTATTTATATCTATTTCTTTAGCCACGCCATACACCTACTATAAGTTAATGTAATCATTATAATAAATTTCTTGTACAAAAGCAAAGAGAAAGTTAATTTATTTAATGTATTTTTGATAAATAAAAGATAGATAAACGAATATAGTTAACGTAATTTTAAGGATGATAAGCCTATAAGAGCAAATATAACTGAAATAATCCAAAATCTTATTACGACTTTTGATTCTGCCCAGCCGTGTTTTTCAAAATGATGATGGAGCGGTGCCATTTTTAATATTCTTTTTCCTTTAGTAGCTTTGAAGTAATATACCTGTAAAATTACGGATGCTGTTTCAATAACAAACAAGCCGCCGACTATAGCTAAAACTATTTCATGCTTAGTAATAACGCTAATAATACCAAGCACACCGCCAAGACTTAGACTACCGGTATCGCCCATAAAAACTTCTGCCGGTTGTGCATTAAACCATAAAAATCCAAGGCAGCTACCGACTAATCCCGCACATAACACTGCTAACTCTCCGGTATTCGGTATATAGGTTAGCTGTAAGTAGTTCGAGTAAATTAGATTTCCTACTAAATAACTTATTAAAGCAAAAGAACCGGCAGTAAAGGCAATAGGAACAGTAGCAAGACCATCAAGCCCATCCGTTAGATTCACGGCATTAGAAGAGCCGATTATAACAAATATAGCAAAAACTATATAAAAATAACCAAGATCCAAACTTAAATTTTTAAAAAATGGTACGTTAAGTAAATGACTTGGACTTTTATCTAGATATTCTAGTAAAACACATATAATGAAGCTAATAATTCCTTGAAGTAAAAGCTTACTTTTTCCTCTTACTCCGTAATGATTATTTTTAGTTACCTTAGCATAATCATCCATAAATCCTATAATACCGAAACTAATAAAACCAAATAACGTAATCCAAATATATTTATTAGTTAAATCAGCAAGTAATAAAGTAGAAAGACAACTAGACAAAATAATCATAATGCCCCCCATTGTCGGAGTACCTACTTTTGTTTGATGCGATTCAGGTCCGTCTGAGCGTATAGGCTGACCGTTTTTTTGAAGAGATCGCAGAAATTGTATTAATATCGGATTCGTGATAAAGCTAAGGCTTAGAGTTATAATAATAGCAAGACCACTACGAAAAGTAATATAGTGAAATAAATTAGCTATATGTGAATTATGGATATGAGGAAGTAAAAGATTGTATAACATTTGTAGATTTAAATTTAAAAGTATATTTTGATATTATTCATTGTGCATGGATACCAAATCGTCATTGCGAACAGTCGTAGACTGCGCGGCAATCTCGTCAAACAGCCTGAGATTGCTTCGTCAATTACTACGTAATTTCCGCGCAATGACGGGCAACCAAACCACACAATATTAAGAATATCCTAGTGTATTTATTTATAATAATCAACAATCTTATCAAGTTTTACGCCTCTTGACCCTTTTATTAGAATAAGCTCATTACCTTCAAATAAATCCGTAATATGCGTAATTAATTCATCAACATTTTTAAAGTATTTTTTAGCTATTTTGGAAGGTAGTAAATCATCAATATATTTAGTATTTACTCCTACTAAATAGACCTTAGAACAAGCGGCATCTAATATATACTGCACTAGTTTCTCATGCAATCGTTTAGAATTTGCCCCTAGCTCTAGCATATCGCCTATTATAGCAGTTTTATTCTCAGCAGGTACTTGTTTTAAATATTCTAATGCAGCTTTCATTGACTGCGGACTTGCGTTATAGTAATCACAAATTACACGACAATTTTGTATATTGATAATTTCCCCTCTTCCTTTAGTAGGAGAAATATTTGCTAAGTGATTTGCAGCTATCTCTATATCTTTACCTAATATATCGATAATTAAAAGTACACCGGTATAATTTTCGGTAAAATGCCGAGGAATAAACGGTATCGTTACATCCAAGACTTTATTATTTATCTTATACTTTAAGTAGACTTGCTCTCCTAGGTTCTCATATAAAATTAATTCTGCTGAAGTTTTAGATGATCTACCAAAGCTATGTATATCGGTGATAGAAAGGTTTTTTAATATCGATAATATTTTGTTATAGCAATTAGTATCGGCATTAATAACAGCAATATCATTTTTGCTAAAATTTGCAAAAATCTCACATTTAGCTTCAGCTATCTCTTCAAGCGAGTTAAAAAATTCTAAATGAGCCTCCGAAATATTAGTAATCATGGCAATATTCGGCTTTAATATTTGAACCAGCTCTCTTATTTCACCTTTATGGTTCATGCCAAGCTCAAAAATAGCATATTCCGTATCATCAGCCATTGAAGCAAGATTAATAAGCATACCGAGTTTGTTATTGAAGTTACCTCGGCTAGCAAAAACTAGAAAATCATGTTGTAATAATACTTTCAGTGCTTCTTTGATAGAAGTTTTACCGACGCTGCCCGTTATAGCTATAAATTTAGCTTTTGAATTCTCTCGTTTATATAAAGCCATTTTTTGTAGAGCTTCAAAACAATCATCGACTAAGATAATTTTATCTTTATCATTGATCTCTACTCGCTTACTAATAATTACAACTGCTGCTCCTTTATTTATTGCATCTAGAACATAATCGTGACCATCTCTATTACCTTGAAGTGCTATAAATAAATCACCTTTTTTAACATCTTTGGAATTAAATTGCACTTCATTACAATTTATAGAATTAGAGATTGTTATACCGAGAACAGCACTTAAAGTTTTAGAGTTCCAGATCATATGTTTTTGTTATTTATGTGTTGTTGTATGGCTTGTTTATGTCATTCCCGCGTAGGCGGGAAGCCAGTAAACATATAAAAAGCAAGCTTTTTATATGTTTATTTTATCAAATATGTAACTTCTGTATTAATATTGAAGTTATTTTTCTGGATCTCCGCTTCTGCGGGGATGACATCAAGTTTTTTTAAACTATCCTGTACTATGGGTCAAGCCACGGGATGACAAACTTTTACATACTTCCTCACAACCTCAGCATCATCAAAAGGTAATTTCTTATCGCCTATAATTTGGTAATTTTCATGACCTTTGCCGGCAACTAATAAGATATCATCTTGTTTTAAATTATTTATACCGTATTTAATAGCCTCTTCTCTATTTGCTATTTCTGTATAATCTGCATTCTCTATACCGCTTATGATTTCAGCTCTAATAAGCTTTGGGTCTTCATTGCGTGGATTATCATCTGTAATTATGATGGTATCGGCACGTTTTGCGGCTATTTGCCCCATAAGACTTCTCTTTGCCTTATCACGATTACCGCCGCAGCCAAAAACTACGCTTAGCTTACTATCACGTAATTTAATATTTTTCAGTTCCGTTAAAGCTTTTTCAAGAGCGTCCGGAGTGTGGGCATAATCAACGAAGATATTAGTGTTATCTATTCTCTCCATTCTGCCCTTTACTGCTTTAACTTCTACTAAAGAATCTATAACATCATCAAAAGCAAAACCAATATAATGAATGCTAAGAACAGCAATTGATAAATTACTAGCCTGAAAGCTACCAATTATCGGGGTATTAAAATTATATTCTCTATTATTAAATGTAAAATTAATATTTTGTCCTTTTAAAGAACCGTTAATGCTAGTTATTTCTAAATCACCTTTTTTCCCAACGGTTATAAATTTAATATTATGATTATGTAGATAATCTTTAACAAACTCTATTTCTTCTATATCAGAATTTAATATTGCGATGCCGTTCGGTAATAAATGATTTATAAATAATTTCAGTTTGGCTAATAAATAATTTTCTTTTGTATGGTGGTAATCTAGATGATCCTGACTAAAGCTAGTAAAACATGCGATATTTACTTTTATTTCCCTAAGTCTTGCTTGATCAAGACCATGACTAGAAGCTTCAAAAACTAAATATTCTATACCATTTTCAGCTAAATTATGAGCAATTTTTCTAAAGCTTAAATAGTCTAAAGTTGTTAATTCCGGTACATCATTTATAAGATTATCGCAGCCAAATATTTCTACCCCTATCGTACCTATAGATGCTGCTTTTTTCCCAAGTAATGAATATGTTTGAGCTATATAGGATACTACCGAGCTTTTACCGTTCGTACCGGTTACAGCTATTAGATACTTTGGTTTTTTAGGATAGAATATTTCTATGGCTTCATATAAAGCTGCCTGCACATCTTTTACGTAAATTACTGTATCTATAACAATATTTTTTTTATTGTCCGTAATTACTAATACTGCACCTTTGCTTAAAGCATCCTTAATAAAATCATTTCCATCAGTATTCCGTCCTTTAATCGCAAAAAAGACGTCTTTATCCTTAACGGTTTTAGAATTAATCGACAAACCTTTTACATTATGTTGTTGAAATAATTGCTTTAGGTTATGGGACATATTTATTATGTTAAAAACGTGTTACCGTCATTGTGAGAAAATTGCATAGCAATTGATGAAGCAATCTCAGGAGTTTGTTATTATTTCATGAGATTGTCACGCAGCCTACGGCTGCTCGCAATGACGAAGCAGGAATGACATCGAGTCTACACCTCCGATAAATTCCAAAGTAGTTGATTTGCCTCAACAATTATATTTTTATCTACTAATTTCTTGATATATACTAATTTATTATCTGGTTTGATTTTTGCCTGATTAGAGTAAGTACTAACGAATTTTAAAATTTTATCAGTCATATCGGCATTTTTATAAAATTTAATCACAAATCCGTTATCTCCTGAATCTAGATTTTCAATATTTAACTTAAAGCATAATAGTTTTATTTTTACAATATCAAGTAAATTATTAAATTCAATCGGTAGTAAACCGAATCTATCAATCATCTCATCTTTAAATGTCTCTACTTCTATCTCATTACTTAAATTACCTATTCTTCTATATAGTCCAAGTTTAAGAGCTGCATCGGCTACATAATTATCTGGAATAAAGACGGATAATCCCAAATTAATAGTCGGGATAAAGGGTTGTTCTGAAACAATCGGTTCATCTTTAAAAATAGCTATTTGTTCTTCCAGTATTTCTTGATAGAGTTCTGTACCTACTTCTTTAATTTGTCCTGATTGTTCTTCACCTATCAAATTACCGAAACCTCGTAAATCCATATCATGGCTTGCAATAGTAAAACCTGAGCCTAAAGCACAACTATGTTGTATTATCTCTAAACGTCTTAAGGAGTGCGATGTCATCTTTTTATGACTTGCTACCGTTAGATAGGCATAACCCCGCATTTTACCTCGACCTATTCGACCACGCAATTGATATAGCTGACTAAGACCCAGCATATCAGCCTTATGTATGATCATGGTATTTGCCTCGGCTATATCAATTCCTGATTCTATAATAGTAGTTGAGACTAGTATATCGAATTTGCCGGCATAAAACTCGCTCATAACCTCATCAATTTTACTCGGAGTCATTTTTCCGTGAGCTACTTTATAGCTTAATTCCGGCACGATTTGTTTTAATTGTTTTTCGATATCCTCTATATCTTTAATTCTTGGGACTACATAAAAGCTTCTTCCGCCTCTAAAATGTTCGCGTAATAATGCATCTCTGATAATAACGGGATCAAACGGCATAACCGAGGTACGAACTTCCAGCCTATTTAGAGGCGGCGTTGCAATAATGCTAAGTTCTTTTAAACCGGTCATTGACATTTGCAGCGTTCGAGGAATCGGTGTTGCCGACATTGCAAGTATATGGGAAGAGGATTTTAGCGATTTAAGAAATTCTTTTTGACCGACACCGAAATGTTGTTCTTCATCGATTATTAACAATTTCAAATTAAAGAATTTTATATTTTTATGTAATAAAGAATGAGTGCCTATTATTATATTTATTTTACCGCTTTCAAGCTCCGATCTTATAATTTTTGCTTCTTTAGAACTAATAACGCTAGATAATTGCTTGATATTTAAACCAAAACCTTTGAACCTTTCTATGAACCTTGAAAAATGTTGACTACATAAAATAGTTGTCGGTACAACTACGGCTACTTGAGGTAAATGTTCATTTAGAGATTTTGCTACCATAAAGACGGCACGCATTGCTACCTCTGTTTTACCAAACCCGACATCACCGCATATTAACCTATCCATTAACATACCGTTTCTTAGATCTTCTTTAATATCGTTTATAGCGGTTAATTGGTCTTCCGTTTCACTAAAAGGAAAATTAGCACAAAATTTATCATATTCTTCAAGGTCAAATTCAACGGAAGCACTACTATTAAGTTTCCTTTTAGCTGCTATTTGTATTAAATGCAGTGCTATCTCTTTTATACGATTTTTAAGCTTTGCCTTACTTCTTTGCCATGAAACGCTACCAAGCTTATCAAGCTCCGCATTATCATTGCCGTATTTTTTTATTACCTCTATACTTTCAACTGGTATATATAACTTATCATTGCCGGCATATAAAATCTTTAAAAAATCATGTGGTTTGCCTTTGATTTCTAAAGCTTCTAGCTTTAAAAACTGCCCTATTCCATGATCTTTGTGAACAACAAATTCGCCTTCAGCTAAATTATCAAGCTCCAGCAAGATATTTTTAAGTTTTTTGTTAGTGTTTGTAGAGCTAGGTTTTTCTTCTAATAATTCGCTAGCGGTAATAAATAAATATTCTTTCGTATAAAAGCTTTGATTTAAAGGAATTATCCCGACATTTATTATTGAAGCCTTAGCCTCATCTAATTTATTTATCTCATTATATTTATATTCATAATTTTGAATTATGCTTTTGATTCGCTCAAAACTACTTAAAACGCTTGAGCCTATAATAATTTTCTTATGAGAATTTGCTTTAATAACCTCAAATAATTTATCGAAAACCGTTTTCTTTTCTATAAAACTTGTAGCAGCTATATTTTCAATTAAGCTAGCTTGCTCTGAGTTTTCAAAAGTAAGTAGTATATTATTTTTTCGTTCTAGTAATTCCGTTATTTCAGAAGCGGTAAAATATAAGCTAGTCGGTGAAAGGGTGGGATAAAAACTATTAAATTTAAGTTTATTTGCCTCTGACCTTGCCGAATAAAAATCGTTATAACTATGTTCAAATTCTAAAATGGCTTGTTTTGACAAATTATCGAATATGAAAATAGGATCGTTTAAATAATCTATTAAGTTAGAGCAGGAATCGTAAAATAACGGGAGTAATTGTTCATATCCTGTGAATTTTCTTCCAGATATTACCGCCTCATATAAAGGATTATCAGTATGATTAACTCCAAAATTTCGTAAGTAATTATTCTTAAAATTACCTATAGTTTCACTATTTAAAACTATCTCATTTGCAGGACTAATAATAAGCTCCTCCCTGCAAGATTTAGTCGAAATTTGCGTATCAATATCAAATTCTTTTATTGATTCAATATAACCCCAGCTAAAATGAATTCTATAAGCTTTAGGACCGGGCAATATTATATCAATGATTTCGCCTCTAACCGCAAATTCCCCGGCATCGATGCTACTCGCATTTCTTGTAAAACTATTTTCTACTAGAAACATAGCAAGCTCATCCGTAGTAAATTTCATTTTAGGGGATAATTTCAAAAAATATTTAGAAAAAAAATCTTTCGGCGGTAATTTGTTTAATAAGTTCGCTGTATGAGTGATGAGTAATTTGCTATTACTATTATTTGTTGTTAGCTTGGTTAATGTTTCTGCACGTCTAGATAAGATATTTGCATTTGGTGACGTATGGTCATAAGGGATGGTATCATAGCTTGGAAAGTAATAAATATTTTCATTAGAAGAAAAAAATAAAGCTTGCTTGTATAATTGCAATGCCTCCTCTTCATTACTCGCACTCAAGATAAAATCTTGCTTAAGATTCTTAGTAAAATTATCAATTGCAAAGAAAGATTTGGCAGCCGCCGGAAATTTTTGTTGTAACATTCTACAGGAGTTTATATTTTTGCTATTTTGCGTAATTTATCAATTATTTCGGCATCTAGATAAGAAGGAGCAGAAGATTTATTATTAATCCAATTATAAAGATCATTATCATTTTGATCAAGTATTAAAGAATAGCTTCCAAGTTTTTTTTCATCCATTAAGGATAGGTACTTTTCGGCAAAGCTACTGAGTATATAATCCATTTCTCTGCAACCGCGATTTCTACTACGGTAAAAAAGTTTCTTTTGTAAAGAGTTTTTATTTAATTTATTCATCTATAACTTCTTGCAAAATTTTTTTATAATAATATTATTAAAATTATCAGATACCAAAGATCATTTTAAAATGCTTTAATAATTCAGCACTCTAATAAATCCATTCTACATGGGTAAAATTCTATTAACTTTTATTATCAATAACAGCAAAAAAGCGTAAATATGTCGGTTCAAAATATCTGTTCTACAAAAGCTTATGATATGCTAATTTCAAATGATAATGCTTTTCTTGTAGATGTTAGAACTAGAGAAGAGTGGCAACAAGTGGGGATACCTCATTTAGATAATAAAAATAAGGTGATTTTTCTAAGTTGGCAATTGAATAAAGAGCTTGAAGATAATTTTTTATCTATCGTTAACGATAAAATTCATGCAATAATATTTTTTCTGTGCCATTCAGAATATAGGTCATTTATCGCAGCAAATTTTATAACTAATATAGGTTATAAAAATTGTTATAATACTAGTGACGGCTTTGAAGGAAATAATCAAGATAAAGGCTGGAAACAAAATAACTTACCGTGGCAGTTTTAAGTGAGTACTAATCAAATAATTTTAACGGATCAAGGTGATAATTATGTAAATGTCTGGAGTCACGTGGCTCAAGATCTTTACAATCATTACGGTGAAACTCTATATAATAGCTGGTTTAGTAAAGTCAATTTTATAGAGTCTTCATTAAATACCGTTATTCTTTGTGCCCCTACTAACTTTGTTAGAGATTGGATAAAATCCAAGTACTCTATGGTCATATTGCAACTATTTCAACATTATAATAATACCATTAAGTCAATTGAAATAATTACTAAAGAGTTACCTGGAACAACCCAAACAGTTATAGAATTACCTACTAAGACTTTTGCCGATATCGGCAGCAGTGAGCTTAATTCAGAAAATATCTTTTCAACCCTTGATGTACGTTTTACTTTCGATAATTTTGTGGTTGGAGCCCCAAATGAGCTAGCTTATGCAGCAGCAAGAGCGGTTGCGGAATCATCAGGTGCAGTTTCTGAGTCTAATCCGCTTTTTCTATATGGCGGCGTAGGGCTTGGTAAAACTCATTTAATGCATGCAATTGGTTGGTACATCAAGCAGAATAACCCAAGCCGCAAAGTGATATACATGTCGGCAGAAAAATTTATGTATCAGTTTGTTAAAGCTCTACGTAACAAAGAAGTAATCTCGTTTAAAGAGAAATTTCGTTCGGTTGATGTGTTAATGATTGATGATATTCAATTTATTTGCGGTAAAGATAGTACGCAGGAAGAATTTTTCCATACTTTTAATACATTGATTGATAATAACCGTCAAATGGTTATTTCTTGTGATAGATCACCTTCAGATTTAGATAATATTGAAGATCGAATAAAATCTCGTCTTGGATGGGGCTTAGTTGCCGACGTTCATAGTACTACTTATGAGCTACGACTCGGTATTCTAGAATCTAAGATTGAGCAGATGAACGTTAAAATACCAAAAAACGTAATTGATTTTTTAGCATCTAAAATCGTTTCAAACGTTAGAGAACTTGAAGGAGCTTTAAATAAGGTGATTGCTCATTCTAATTTTACTTTAAAAGAAATTACACTCGAAAACACACAAAATATTTTGCGGGATTTACTGCGTTCTAATGAAAGAATAATTACCGTTGAAGATATTCAGAAAAAGGTAGCTAGCCGTTATAATATTAAGTTATCCGATATGTCTTCATCACGGAGATTACGAGAAGTTGCAAGACCGCGTCAAATAGCCATGTATCTTAGTAAAGCATTAACGCCGAAAAGTCTTGCAGATATCGGTAAAAAATTCGGTAAAAAAGACCACACGACGGTTATGCATGCTATTAAGAAAGTAGAAGAATTACTGGAAAACGATATAGAATTACGTGAAGAGATTAATTTGCTAATGAAAATATTGCAGAACTAAATGTCATACCGTGGTCAAGCTGACTTTGTTGCATGGTCCGAAAAACCGACTCGATGTCATTCCCGCGAAAGCGGGAATCCAGGGTAAAGCAAAATAAATCGAGCTTTTAATTGTACAAACTTATTGTGTATAACCTTTAAATTACTGGATTACCGCTTTCGTGGGAATGACATAAACAGCCATACAATAAAACCAAAACGTCGCAGGAATGACATAGATATATATCAACTACTCTCAAAAAACGATTCAGTAAAAGAAATTTTTTCAAGATTCTCCGGAAAATACCGAATTAACAGAATTATAGATAATTATGGTTACGGTGAGGGGATAGCATATTTCTTACTTAAAAGTTTAAACGAATTAATCTATAAAGAGGAATTACAAATTCACTATCACAACTACGATTATCAAATCCACGCTAATCAAGAATATAGATATATTTTTAAGAATAGTAATATTACAAAATATTTTATTGCTCCTGAAAAGAGCTTATTTTATCAATTAAAATTTGTTGATGCAGACAGGGTATACTCAAATGATTTGGAGAATTGGAATGTAAAACGAGGAGCGAGTACGCACAACCTGTGAGCATGCGAGTCCTCCGAAGTTTTGCAGAAACAATTCTTCAAATCATTTGAGTATACAAGCTACAGGCAGTCATCTATGTGGTAAAGATCAATATAATGCTACCTATGTATTTTTAAATCCTAATTCATTTACTCTTAGCTACCAAATTCTAGGACCTCAAAAAGACCATAATATTAATACTGTTTTTAATCGTATATAGTATCAGTATGTTCTCCAATTAGTTTAAAATATTCTTTCATACTATTATCTATATCAGTTGTTTCCAAAGTTTGATTATTATCATCATCATTTGCATCATATATATCTTTTCTTTTAGAAAAGAAAAGTTTTAATCTCTTTTGAGACGAGATAGGAGAAATAGTTTGATTAAATTTGGAGGTAATATCTTGTAATACATTCTTAGCATATTCAGATACATCAATATCATACCATTCTTTTATTTTAGCACATAAAATTTGTAGAATTTCAGGTAGGATTTTTTTAATTTCTTTCTTGAGAGATGCTTGTTTTTGAACTAACAACCCTTCAATATTTTTTAAGCTTTCAGTAAATTCCAAGTAGATTATTTCAATTAAAGCCTTTAAATCTTGAGAAAAATCCTTTTTTTCAAGCAATTTAGTTTTTGTAAGCTTTAAATTGCATTCTCCTATATTGTTTACTTTAAGAATTAAAGCAGTTAAATTTTGGTCTAATGAGTTTAACAAATTTATAGGACAATTCTCTAATGTATGAACTTTTTCTAAAAAAGATTAGATATTATTGCTTTTTACATTATCCATATTTTGTAAAATTACATTGAAGCTAAGATGTCCAATATTCGCGCTATATTTGCTAGTTTATAATTATTTAATTTTTTACTAAGCCATTCTATTAATACATTATCTTCTCTAATAAGTATATAGATTACCATTTTGTACATTTGTAGTGTCATAATCTATTGGACAGGAATTTGGTAACACATATTTATAGTTTTTCAGTATACCTCTTATTTGAGCAACGGCATGCTCAGCAGACATAGGAAAAAACTCCTTATATGATAAAAATATACTATTTTTATCAATAAGTTCTAAAAACATAGGAGCCGTAAATAAGGTTGCATTATTTCTATGCGTTGCAAGCATAAATAACAAATGTGTTAACTTTTCTGCAAAGTAATTTAGTTTTCGCGGTAATTCTTCTATATTTTGTGTCGCTGCTTTAGCATGCACAACTTCAAATATACGTTTTATAATAGCATGTTTATATTCATGTTCTTGCTCAAATTTAGATAAAATTTCATCATACTTTCCTAAGCCATGTACATCTGTTTGTACACTACCGGTTTTATAATGTACTATATGATTAATTGTAAAAGTTTCTTCTTTAGTATTTGAGATCTTACATATAGTAGATAAATCACTATTTATTTCTTCTAAAATCCGGTGCTTTAGCTGATTTTTATTATTCCTGCCAATCATTTCAGCAAAAGCTAAAAGTCCTTTAGAATTATGTATTGTAAAATTTAATGGGTTATTACTTATACTTTTTTAAGTTGATATTACTGTTTTGCAATTCTTGTAATAATACTTTCTTTGCATGCTGAGCAGTAATACCGTCTTCTAAAGCAAATATCTTAGGAATAGAGTGATTTGGATTAAATACACAGTGCAATAGCTTTTGATAATCCTTATCACTTATATTTTCTTTGTTATAATCTTTAAATAATTATGTTTATTAAAAGCAGTTTTGATAATATTAAAATTTTCTTCGTAATAATCATTATCTACAACTAATATTTCAGATTTAATTTTTTTATAAATATTTCTAATAGTAGAATATTTAAAAAATCTATCAGCTAAATTATGTAATACTAAACCTAGTTTAAGTTTAAAATCTTCAGAGTTATATATATAATTAATATCAGATACTTAGGTAAAGTATAATTTTCTTTTAACTCTTAATCAGAGGAGCTATCAAAGTTTTCGTATTTTAGCATTATTACTTATAGTAGAATTAGTGTTAAATTATTTAGAAAAAATATCCCTATAAGGGGGGTTAAAGTATCTAGTGTCTCCGTAAGGGCGCTGAAATCATCTCTATATAAAATAAATCATTTGTAGTACATAATTCTTTAATATCTAAAGTTTGTCCAGTATTTCCCTCAAAACAATACATAAATACCAAAGCTTCCATAATTTTCTTATCTTTAACAAATTTAAATAATCGTTCTTTTCCATAAGTTATTGTATCTTCAACATCAGCTAAATCTTTCTCTACTAAGGGCATCATTGTATTTACTTCTTAAGCTAATAACTGAGGATCTATATTACTAGGATGACTTAGCATATCTCATACCATTATAGTTATAATATTAGCTATATACTAAAATATTAATCATTAATCAAGTTTTCTTTACTAATAGTTACAATTTATTTTATAAGTTAAATTTTGTTCAGTTTATACAGATAAGTTTATGGACAAAAGTTAATTTTTATTGTATTTTGCTCTCTTAGTATTTTTGAAAGGTGGTTATGGTAGATATAAACAATACTAAGATTAGCTTAGCACTATTTGAAGGCGGTGGAGTAAAAGGAAATATCCATTTAGAAAAATTAAAAATAATGGAGCAAATAACCGGTAAGCCTACTTGTGAGATATTCGATTTTACTGGAGGGACCAGTGTTGGAGGACTTATTCCTATTTTGCTTAATTTACCGGATCCTAATAATCCCGGAAAACCTTTATTCAGTGCAGAGCAAGCTCAAGAACTGTTTGAAGAAATGGCACACGATATTTTTCCGGCAGGATTAACTTTTAGAAAATTTTGGAGTTTTAATGGCTTATTCAGTCATAAATTTTCTCCTGAACCATTAGTAAAATTATTGAAAGAATATTGTAAGGATTATACCCTCAAGGATTTAATTGGTGATGTTGTAGTTACAGGTTATGATCTAAATAATAAACAAAATCCTCTTATGACCTTCTCTACTATAGAGGCTAGACAAAGTGAAGAGAATGATTATTACCTTTCAGATATAATACAAGGCATCACTGCAGCACCTGGATATTTCCCCAACCACAATTTCAGTAATATAACCAATACTAAATTACATAAAATTATTGATGGTGGAGTATATGCTAATGACCCAACCTTACAAACATGGAAATTATTAAAAGAAAATAACTATCACATAGACAACGCTTTGTATTTATCATTAAAAGAAGAAAATAATGATGATTACCAAACTGTTTGTTGCGGCGGAGGCATAATAGAACTATTAAAAAATAATATGCCCGGTAAAATATTAGCAGCAACACAACAAGCTGATGAAATAACCGCTCAAAACATTTTTGGTGATAAATTAATAGAAATAGCTACTTATATTCCGGCAAAACATGCTGAGATGAGTAATTCTAGTACTGAAAATCTGCAAGCACTAAAAGAATTTGCTAAAAAATCTATATATGGAAGCTCCACCTTTAGAGATGCACCTTATAATGAAAAGTTTAAAGAAGCTATTGATAAAATAATAAATAATTATAATGCAAATAACCCTAACGACCAAATTGTTATGAATGATTTTTATAAAGAGTTATTCCATATTAATACTTCTAATAACGCACTTGATAAAAGTTTTGAAAAGGAAGAGGATATAGCAAACAACGAGGATGCAGTTCATACACCGATAGCTCAAGCTCTAGATTCTAAAGATATAGAACCTGGAAAAGAAGAATTATTAGCAGGTATCAAGGAGTTTTTTAATCCATTCATCGAAAAAAATCCAGAAGCAAAAGCAGATATAGAGAATTTTTTACACGAAATAAAAAATTTGACATTAGCAGAAATCAAAAACGGTATTGTTAGTTTTAAAGAAGCTAGCTTAAAATGGCAAGCCGAGCAGAATAACCTTAATGTATTTAGTAGCTGTAGTATGGAAGCCTTAAAAGAGGATATGACTCTTGAGGGTGAAGAGCATACAGATGATGTACCAGGTTATCTCTAACTTTCTTAATGTCATTCCCGCGTAGGCGGGAATCCAGTCAAAAAAGTATAAATATACTAGACTTTTAAAACTAAACGCTCAATTTATCTCTCTTTACCCTGGATTCCTGTTTTCGCAGGAATGACATCGAATGCTTTCTTCGAGCCATACAACAATGCCCACAGCTGCTCACAGTAACGACACCTGTTCTTAGTTAGGAATATTTGACTTTTTCTTATATAAAATCCAAATACAGTAAAACGAAATAGAAGAGCTAATACTTAAAACGAAGCATAATAAAGCAAAATTGCTTATTGTTGCACCGTGTATTTTAGAAACCAAATAAGTTACAGCAGCAATAACTACGTAGTATATTACACCAAATATAGATCCTGCTGTACCTGTTACTCTAGCATAATCCTTCAGTGCATAACAAAGCGTCATAGGGATAAGTATATTATGCCCAAGTAAATATCATAGCGATTGCAAGATTATGACTCGTTGAAATAACTTCTAATATAAAAGCATTTACCGCAAATAATATACAACCGCATAAACTAAAAATAAATCCTAAACCCATAACTTTTTTATCGTGTACATGGCGTTTTTTTATTAAATACCCTCCTAAAAAGCCTCCAAAGATAGCGGCAAAAGATAACAAAAACGCTAATTTACCGTAAAAAGATGGCGAAACCTTCATTTTATCAATAAAAATAAAAGGAGCTTCTATGAAAAAACCGTAATATATGCCGTTAAATGCACCGATGATAAAAGCATATAACCAAAGAATTTTATCTTTAATAATTACCTGTAAAACCTCAAAATATTTACTGCTTTGGGAAAAATCTATATAAGAATTTGTTTCAGGTAAAACTTTAGCTAATAATATACCGGTAAGGCTAAAAAATACAAAAACATAATGCCAGCTTGAATATTCTATAATATAGCCCCCTATAGATGAACCTAGAGAAGGGATAAATAACAGCCACGGAGATAAGCTAGCATAGACATATGATAACTCTGAGCCTTGATAGGAGTCTCTAGCCATAGCCTGCCCAATAACAGAACCTACACTTACACCGAAAGCTTGCACAAAACGAGCTATCATCAGCATTTCTATATTAACTGCAAAAATGCTAATAATTGAAGATACAACATAAATAAAAAGCCCTAATAAAGCTATAAGTCTCCTGCCGTAAATATCCGATAATCTGCCGAGTGATAATAACCAAGAGCAAACCCTAGAAAATATAATGTAGACGTAATTTGAGTGAGACCGCTGTCAATGCCGAAATATTTGGTTAAACTTGGTAATCCTGAAGTATAAATTGTTTCCGTAGTCGGTGATAAAATAAATAAGCATAGAAGCATCCATGCCGGAATCTTCGCAATAATTTTTATAAATGATTTTTTTATTTCGGTTCATCGAGTTTTATCGATTAATCCGCTCCAAACAAATTTTTTCCGTTATCATTTTTAATCTTTCTACTCTCTCAATCAAGTAAAATCACTGCTCTCTGCTAATTCTATAATTTTTATCATATCTTGCATCAACGTAAGTTTTTTCTAGTAATTCAAAACATTCTTTTTGTTCGGGAGATGATTGCGAAAATACTTTAAGTAGTTCAACATTATAATTTGCACAATATCCACCTAGCTTTCTTATATCGTGTAACTTTGGTTTGTAACGGGCAAAAACTAATAAAATGCTACTGTCAACACTTTCAGTGGCTTGATGCAGCTCAAAAGCACTTTTACTAAAATCACCTCTTTCTAATTGGTATTTACAATCAATAAAAAAACTCTTGCCTCTACCAAACCAGTATTCATAATCTTCTTTAGCCATTTCTTTTACTTCACTCCAAGGCAAATTTTTAGCTCGAGAAAGCTGCTCGTCACTATCATATAAAAGAATACCTTCATTCTTAATGTCGGTATAAAAATAACGCCCTTTTTCAAGCTTGTCATTTACCTCACTTATAGATTCGCATATTATAGATATCCAAGGTTCTAGCGCAAAAACCTCGGCTTTTCTTAAGCCTGCTTGTTCTAACCTTTTTTCTATCTTAGATTCTACCCTTAAAGTAGCATGCTCCTTAAATTTACCTTTTTTTCTACTAAAAAGTCAAAATCACTTGTATAACTATAAGTAATATGATCTTCCGTATACATATCTTAACCCAATCACCTCTAGCATACGAGTCATACAAGATAATCAGGGCAATTTTATCCTTGGCAACAGCCAAAATTTGTTGTACTATATAATCAAGCCTATCTTGAACTTCAAGAGATCGTTTTGGTCAAATTGTTTTCGTAGCTGATCGTTATTTAAACGTTAAATCTAAAATGTACTATATCCCCATCCTGCATTTTATATTCTTTACCCTCTAAACGCATCTTACCTACTTCCTTGGCTTTTGCTTCACTACCGAGATTTATGTAATCTTTATAGCCGATAACTTCCGCTCTGATAAAACCTTTTTCAAAATCGGTATGAATAATACCGGCAGCAGCCGGTGCAAGTGTACCGTCTTTAAAAGTCCAGCTATGGGCTTCCTTTGGTCCTATAGTAAAAAAGCTTTTAAGGTTTAAAAGATTATACCCCTCTTTAATGACTTTACTAAGCCCTGTTTCGTCTAAACCTATAAATTTTAAAAACTCTTCCTTTTCTTCCATGCTTTCAAGTAAAGCAATTTCAGCTTCTATTTTTGAAGAAATTACGACACTTTTAGCATTTTCTTTCTTTGCTCTTTCCGCTACTAATTTTGTAAATTCATTACCTATAGCTGCATCTTTTTCAAGTACGTTACATATATATAAAACGGGCTTAGAGGTAATTAACTGCAATTGTTTTAAATTATCAACTCCTACAGCTTCATTTAGCACTCTTGCAGGTTTATCCTCACCTAATACCCTATAAACCTCTTTTAACAGCTCTATCTGCTCTGCCATTGCTTTATCGCCTGACTTCAAGCGTTTTTCACTTGTAGCTAAAGGCTTTTCAACCGATGCTATATCGGCAAGTATTAATTCCGTTTCAATAATCTCGAGGTCATGCAGCGGATCGACTTTGTTATGTACGTGCGTTATATCCTCATCTTCAAAACAACGCAGTACGTGCAGTATTGCATCGACTTCCCTGATATGAGATAAGAACTTATTACCTAGCCCCTCCCCTTTGCTTGCTCCTTTAACAAGCCCTGCAATATCGACAAACTCAATATAAGACGGAATAATTTTACCACTTCCAGCTAAGCTTGCTAGTTTATGCAAACGCTCATCAGGCACTAAAACTTTGCTGCTATTAGGCTCAATAGTACAAAACGGATAATTAGCGGCATCTGCAGCCTGACTTGCCGTTAAGGCATTAAATAACGTCGACTTACCGACATTCGGCAACCCAACAATTCCGAGTTTTAGTGTCATAAATTTTTCCGTAAATAATACATTATAGAATCTTTTTCGTAACCGTGCATAGCAAATTCAATTTTATACCCTAGTTTCTCATAAAACGATTTTGCTTGGAAGTCCATAGTAACAAGATGAATAAAATTACAGCCTCGTTCACGTGCTAAATCCTCAGCCTTTTGCATTAGTACAGTACCATAATTTTAGTTTCTAATATTTTCATTAACAAAGAGTGAATCAATATAAAATCCCCACAAGAACTCATACCGCTAATTCCTACAACAAAATTTTTATCCTGATCTAAACAGGAAAATGAAAAAGATGCAATATCTCCTACTAACCCCTTTTGTTCTCTAGCATCTTTGTTCAAAGCATCAATAATTATAGTTCTATGAGTTCTATCCATTTCATCAGCATAAACAATTTCAAAATTTTGTGTCATAAATCTTTGCTGTTTAGTTTTAATATCGTTTTCCCGTCATTGCGAGGAGATGCGTAGAATCGACTTGGCAATCTCGTGAAGTAGTATAGAATTCCTGAGATTGCTTTGTCAAAACTTACAGTTTTTCCTCGCAATGACGAGTTGGTATCCACGCAGCAACGCCGATCAAGTCGTAGGAATAACATTGAATATATCAAGCTATCTTAATTCTTAAATTCTTCTAACTTATTCTCTAATATTAAACCAAAGTTACTAGTGATTCTATCTATAGCTTGCATTACTGTTTCATACTCCGGTTTAGAGAAATTATTAAGTACGTAATCTGCTACATCCTGATTATTT
>NZ_AWXL01000020.1:0-10000 GCF_000485845.1 Rickettsia gravesii BWI-1
CCATTATGCCCGCCATTACCGCCACCGGTTTTAAATTTTATTCTACCTGTTTCTAAATCAATATCATCATGAATAACAAAGATTTTTGCGGGGTGGATATTATAATATGTTTTCACCGATATCACTGACTTACCTGATAAATTCATATAGGTGGTGGGCTTTATAAAAATTATCTTTTGTCCATCACTAATAGTTTCAGCAATTTCACAATTGAATTTTTTCTTTGTACTAAATGATGAATTATATTGGTTTGCTATTTTCTCTATAGCAATAAAGCCGACATTATGTCTCGTATATTGATACTCTTTTCCTGGATTACCAAGACCAATAACAAGAATCATAATAATTTACCTAATAAATAGTAATGGAAAATTTTTGAAGAAATATTGATTTGCAAGAAGTACAGAATAATGTCATTCTTAGCTCAGCATTATTGCGTGGATCGAAAAACCTACTCGATGTCATACCGTGGCTTGACCACGGTATCCAGAAAAAAATTAACAAAGACTGGATACCGCTACAAGCTCGCAGTATGACAATTAAAGATTACCGGATTCCTGCTTCTAGCTAGGAATGGCATAAAACGAGCCAAACAACAACGCCTACGAATCCTCGCAATAACGATTTAAGTATCTAAGCAAGTCCTTATCGTGAGAATTATCTTACTTCCCTGCTTCAGCGGCTTGTTGTTCCCCTTCAGCTTCAGTTTTTGCTCCTCTACGTCCTATAATAGTTGCAAGGACAAATTCTTTTTTTGTAACAAAACTACATCCTTTCGGTAATTCTATTTTTGATGATTTTAGCGAAGTAGCCATAGGCATATTAGTAACATCTATAGTGACGTTTCTTGGGATATTATTAACATCACATAATAAAGTAACTCTTCTTTTTACTATATTAAAGTATCCACCTCTTTTAACGCCTAAAGCTCTTTCTTTCCCTTCATATACTACAGGTACTTCCATTTTTTGGGTTTTCTCTTCTAAAAAGACAAAATCAACATGGCGTACTATATCCGTAACAGGATGTAATTCTACAGCCTTCGGCAATACTTTATATTTTTTTTTATCAATTGTTAAATTAATTAACTGAGAGATAAAAGCCGGCTTTCTATAATATTTAGTTATTTCCTTTTCTTCCAAAGAAATACTAACAGGTGTTTTACCCGCTCCATAAATAATAGCCGGAACACGCCCTGCTCTTCTTAATGCTCTTGCTGCTCCCGTACCGAATTCCGTGCGGGATTTCGCTTCAAGTTCTAATATTTCACTCATTATTACTCCATATTAACTTATAATAAATCTTCATTATCATACTTAAGTACAATTAAAAATTCAAGTAAATTAATTTTTGACTAGAATATAGGAATAATATATTCCTTAGTTAAAATTCTTTAATTTATTGGATAAAGAAATTTAGTTCTAACCGAAATTATTTTGTAAGGAAATTATGAAACAGATACAATCTAAGCGTATTGCAAATCCCTCAAACTGTGAAGAAGAAATTGCTGCCAAGGATATAAATAAGGATTTTCTCCTTGAATCTATTATGTACTCTTCTGACGCTGACTATATTGGGAGTGACAGCGAGAGTGAAGATAGTGAAGATGACGATTCTTATGCATCAATACTCTTGTTAAAAATTAAAGAACCGGAATGCAAAATTCACTTAGATATGTGCTACCAGCAAATGTTAGAGAACAAGCAGAAAATGCAGAAGTTTCCAATTTAGACAATGAAAAGCAGGTAATTACATGTAGCACAACTCTAACAATTCTATACCGAAAGTGCAATTGAATCTATGATAACATCAACATCAAAAAGCAACATAGATGCTGACAAAATTATCTTACCTTTCCCTTCTGTAGAACAACAAAGACAATTAGGGAAATTATATCGTTCTGAAAGTGATGGAGCCGGTGAAAATATAATTAAAATTTTTAAAGAGCGTTACTCTTCTAATTCTGACAATGGTAACGTTGGAATAGTAATATTATTAGGTGATGAAAAGGGGTCATACGGCAACCTAAATCTATGGGATATTTAAAAATTTATGAGTTTGCAGAGATAATCTAGCACCGCTTTCTAATGCTAATTTTACTGCTAACTCATTATTTTCGCCATTAAGTCTTTGGTCGTTTTGATCCATAGGTTGAATAAAAACTGGTATATTATAAGAGGTTTGCCCTACTTCCGGTATGAGACTATATTCTAAAATATTTTTAGCAACGATAAATTTCACCGCACTAATTTTAGGCAATAAATCTTCTCTTATTTTACTATAACCGGTTTTACCTGCCTTCGGCGAACAAATTATAGACACTTCTTTCGGCAAAGAACGATATAACGTACCGTTAGTCTCTATTTGAACTTTAACATCTCGGTCTAATAACTTCTGACATAATAACTCTATAGGTTGACGCATCGGCTCACCGCCGGTTATTACTACTAAATTAATCGATTTTTCATTTTTAGAATTTAATGCCAGGCTTTCTACTTTATTCAAAATCTTATCTATATCTACTAAATCAAAATCTTCAAACTCCGTATCACAAAAATTACAAGCAAGATTACATCCTCCAAGCCTAATAAAGATCGCAGGACAACCTACAAAACTGCCCTCCCCTTGTATAGTCTTAAAAATAGACTGTACCTCTAACTTAGTACCGTCACCGTTTAATATGCTTCTTTTAGGATTTTGTCCAAACATTTTTAAATTATTATCGATTGATTAAAAACATTATAGTACATTTTTATAAAAAAATCTTGCAATAACTAATAAAAAAAACTATTATCTAGGTTTCATCGGTAATATGGCTTTGGTATGCCTAATGTTTTACCGTTTAAACCTAGAAATACCAATTATAAGGAACAATATGCCTAAATTAAAAACAAAATCTGCCGTAAAAAAACGTTTTAAACTTACTGCTAACGGCAAGGTTATTGCATCTCAAGCAGGTAAAAAACATTTTATGCGTCGTCGTACTAAAGCTCAAATTCGTAACCTTAGAGGAACTATAATACTTTGTCCTCAAGACGGATATAATATTAAAAAATATTTTTTACCGTACGGTATAAATTAATTAACTAGGAGCTAAAGCAATGACACGTGCAAAATCAGGAAAAATTTCTAAAAATCGACATAAAAAAATTCTTAAATTAGCCAAAGGCTATAGAGGTAGAGCAAATAGCTGTTTTAGAGTAGCTATTGAAAAAGTAGAAAAAGCCCTCCAATATGCTTATAGAGATCGTAGAAACCGTAAACGTGATTTTAGAGGCTTATGGATTCAAAGAATAAATGCAGCAGTAAGAGAACATGGGCTTGTTTACTCTCAACTTATGGGAGCTCTTAAAAAAGCAGAAATCGATATAGATCGTAAAGTACTTGCAGAACTTGCCGTCAATAACAGTGACGGATTCGTAAGTATCGTAGAAAAAGCAAAAGCACATATTTAAGTATTTAATGTCATCCCGTGGTCAAGCCACGGGATGACATATTTATAATAATTAATTTTTATTTTCGTTCGGTATAAATATTATGAAACGTACATTTCAACCTAGTAATTTAGTTAGAAAAAGAAGACATGGTTTTAGATCTAGAATGGCTACTCCAACCGGAAGAGCAATCTTAAGAAAACGTCGTGCTAAAGGTAGACATAAATTATCTGCTTAAAATAATCTGACTTATCAAATTGTCTATTATCTCTTTAAAAAATCAAAAAGAATTTGAGCTTATAAATAAGCTTGGAAAGAAGCTCCATGGGAGATATTTTATTTTGATAATCGCTACAAAACTTCCAAAAATCTTCCTTGAATCAAAATATAACACCTTTTTAGGAATCAAAGTTAGCAGAAAGCTAAATAAAAAAGCTGTAGTTCGCAACAAAATTAAAAGGCGTATACGACATCTAATTAGAATTATTGTTAGTGATTCTAGCTTTAAGGCTATAAAATTTGCAATGATTATTATTCCGAGAAAAGGATTTGAAGAAATAAACTTCTCACACTTGAATTATGAATTAAGTAAAGTAATTCTAAGAAATATTTAGATTTTATTAGACCTCTTCGGAAACTCGCTTATAGAGAGGAATTTGAAGGAGACACGGAACGCAGAACCGCAGCGTACAAAAGAGTACGTGAGGATTCGAGTACCGGATCGACGTACAAATTACCTCTAGAAGTAGAGTTTCCGAAGAGGTCTATTGAATGACTTGGTATTACTCGCGTGACTTAGTTTTGCCGTCATTGCGAGGAAAAATTGAAAATTTTGACGAAGCAATCCAGTAAAAAATTCTGATTTACAGATTTTTTACTATTTTTTATAGATTGCCACGCTCCTTGCAGTCGCTGCGTTGTTGCATGGCCCGTTTTATGTCATGCCCGCGAAAGCGGGAATGACATCGAGTAGGTTTTTCGAGCCATGCAACAACGCCTTTAGTCGCTCGCAATGACGACTTGGATATTCATGCAAGCAAACCTTCCACGGGAATAATATTGAATTTTATTACTTATACTCCCTCTGTCCCTTCTCCTAATGCCGGTACTTCTTCTACTACAGTAAGTGTTGTATCTATAGTATTTTCTTCAGACGTAATAGTATTTATAGTAGAATTATAATATTTTTTTACTAATTTGATAACGTCTAAATTATGCGTCTTTTCTGCCGTATAAATATTATAGCTACTTACCTCTATAGTAGGATGCTCAAGTACAGCTTTTAGAATAGCTACATCACCTTTCGCTATAGCTTGATTAAGATTATATAATTCTATTTTTGTAGTACTATGCTCAAGTACAGCTTTTAGAATAGCTACATCACCTTTCGCTATAGCCTTATCAAGATTATATGATTCTATTTTTGTAGTACTATGCTCAAGTACAGCTTTTAGAATAGCTACATCACCTTTCGCTATAGCCTTATCAAGATTATATGATTCTATTTTTGTAGTACTATGCTCAAGTACAGCTTTTAGAATAGCTACGTCACCTTTCGCTATAGCTTGATTAAGATTATAGGAATTTACTTTAGTATTACCATAATTAAGTAAACAAATTAATAGTTCAGAATTCCCTTGCTCTATAGCGTGCCCTACACTAGTATCAGTGTATAATCCTTTCTGATTTAACATAGTCTCTATCTTGCTTAGAGAAAATTTATTAAAATTATATGTTTCTAAGGTTAAAGCTCTACTAAATACCCTGATTAAGTCAGCGTATGTTAATTCTTTCGGCTTTGTTTCTATATTTAAGTTAAATATTTCAGGATATAATTCATGATATTCCGAATGAATATTTTTATAAAATTTTACAAAAGCTTTATATTCTTTATGTAGAAAAGCCGGCAACTCCGCTATGCTTTTCATATTTTTAATTTTATTAGCACTTAAAGAAAAACTATAAATTTGATCGTCTAATTTATAGCTTATACTAAAATCTGACGCTACTAGTAAATGAAAATTATCTCTTATATATTCAATCAATAAAGAGTCATTTTTTGTTCTAGCATCGTAATTATTTTGAGCGAATTGTATAATATTTGCATCGCTGGCCTTATTATAAGTGCATAACACCATATTGCCCTGTATCCAATCTAAATGATGTTGAGCGGCTCCTGAATGACAAGAAAATATATGAACAATATTACATTGATTTGCAGTGGTATTATTTTGTATTTTATTAAGCAGTGTAATATCTAACACAGAAGTTGTACCTTCATCAGAAAATATACTCATTGATAAGTAAGAAGGCTCAGGCATAAAATATGATTTAATTTTTCCCCATAAACCTAAATGAGTAGGTTTATAGAAACACTCTGATCCATGTGCATTTATAAAATATTCACTACCTGTACCTGAAGGTAAGTCAGCTAAGGTTTTTATTTCCTTGATATCAGGATTTTCATTTTTCATACTTATATCCGGGCCTTTAAGCAATATTTTTTGCATATTTATATCCTTATATAATTAACTTAATTACCATATTCTATGGGTTACCACATAATATGGTAATTTTTTACAAAAGTCAAGATAGAGTTGGTATTTTATTAATAGCTGTTAAGTTTTTAATAAGAAAAAATCATATAAAGCTATATAGTATTTATAAAAATTTAGAGTTGATAATTACAGATAATAGCATTGAAAATAAGGCTATAAAGTAACCGGCAAAAAAGGGATAAGATTTAAAAAAATCTTATCCCTAGTTGCGAATAAAAATAGAGTTTAGAAAGAACTTGCAATATTATTTATTAAATCTCCGGATCAGTATTTCCCAATATTGTTGTATCTGAATTACTATCCGTATTTTCTTCCATAAAATTTAAATTGAGTGCAATAGTATTATTTAAAAGACTTTCAGAAGTTATTCCTTTGTGAATTACTGATTGACAATTATTTATATTTTCTATTATACCTTTTGAAACAATATTTGACCCTAATGTACCCTCACCAGATATATTTAAAGTACTGCATGATACTAGATTTAGTGTACCAACGATATTCAAAGACCTTCCTGCTTCTATAATTACGGTAGTATCAGAATTGAATAAGATATTACTAAGAATCACATTTGATGCTATAATAAGTTTAAGAGTATTCAGAGTCTAAATGAATATCTAAGCAATCTTCAACCTTTATTTCTTTTAAATAATTTTCTTATGCCTCTTTTGACATCTCAAGTAACTCATTTTTAGAAATAGTCATTTTTTCTGTTAATTTATATAAATTTCTATCTTTTAAGAGATCTAATAAAAATTTTTACTAGGTAACAACTACAATAGTTCCTTATAAGTTATGGTATCGGAACACCATTTTATTAACTTCCAATTTTCAAAAAAGAATTTTTTATCATTTTCTTCTGTTAGTGTTCTATAGAATTTTATCCGCTCATCATTTACCGTAAAATCATCAGCTAACTTTTTACGCGTTTCTTCTAACCTACCTAATATTGCTAAATCAAAAAAATCATTACTGTTATGTATGTGATCATTATTAAAAGTAAGGGTTGTACTATTTCCTGCTATTAACTCACATAACTTATCTAACTCATGACCAACTACGTAATCAATATCTTTAAAACTAAGTTGCTTTTGTTTAAGTAATTTTTAAATATTTTCATTAAGAAGATAAGTTGTTTTTGTATCGTTTATTGCTCCAAGTTCATTTATGCCTTTGTGCTGATCATCTTCATAATAATTACGAGCAATTTCAAATAATTTTGTTACTGCATTTGCACTAGCCATATCATTATAACTAGCTAATGTATTTAATAATTCATGATTTGAAATAATAGCTTTCATTTCTTCTGCACTTAATATTTTCTCCTTCACTAAAAAATGATCTTCCATCTTTTCTATTGATGATTTAGCTCTTACCGCTTGTACCCTTGCCCCTAATTGTTTATAACTATCTATACTGTCCTTATCTTGTTTTGCTCTAATTCATTACTCTTATTCCACTCACAAGCCTTTTTTTCTTCATTTTCAGGTTGATCGTTTTTAATACGCTCTATTTTTGTATCTATTTCTACAATTTTCTCTTCTATAGATATACTTGATTTTTTATATATTTCTGCAAAAAATTCATCCTCTATTGTATAATTTTTATCTTTAATATATTTCCTAAATTCTGATTTTAATCTAAAGAATTCTTGCATGACTCCAGAATTTTTAATAATCTCAGGCAATTCAAAATTATTTAAATCACCTTGGATATATTGAAAATTTTCTTTTTGCTTTTTATAGTCAAATAAAAATTCTGCTTTTATATACTTTTACATACTCTTCAATAGCATCAATAACGCTTACTACAAAACTTGTCTTTTCTACTTCAAAATCTAATTCGCTCATATTTAAATCCTAATTATTATTAAATTGAAATTTAAGAAATTTTAACTTTTGGTAATATAATAATTAATTAAGATAGTGTCAATGTCATATTGTCAATTCAATGAGATTTGCATAAAAGGAGCAAGGCGCGAAGCCTATAACTAATAGGAAAGCGACGCGTAATGATGTAGGTGAGTCCAAATCAATTGACTATAAAATACAGTCGTTGATTTTTATGCAAAATTCTATCGAACTATTCTCAATAAAAACTTACAACCACTTCCGTTTCTTAAAATATTTATAGGTAATAATTGTAGATAATAGCATTAAGAATAAGGCTATAGGATAACCATACGGTGATTTAAGCTCAGGCATTACGGTAAAATTCATGCCGTAAATACTAGCTATTAAAGTGGGTGGGAGAAAAAATATAGTAACCAACGAGAAAATTTTAATAATATTATTTTGTTCAATTGCAATCATACCGAGTGCTGCGTCTAGGGTTCTTGCAATCTCGCTAGATATAAATTGTGAAAAATTAATTATTGAGTCTACGTCTCGAAGCAATGTATCTAATAGATCCTTAGATGCTTTATTGTGAGTTATTTGTGGAGATTTTAAAATATATTGAATAGCCATAGTTAAAGAAAATAAACACTCACGGCTTTTAGAAAGTAAATCACCTTTTCGACCTATTTTCTTTAATACATTGGTATGATCTATACGCAAATCATTAATATTATTATCAAGTATTAAACGTCCATAATCATCAATATCCATACTAATCGACTGTACAATATTTGATAATCTTGTTACCATATTACGAAGTAACATAAATAAAATATTTTCTGCATTATGTTTGTTATTAAGCTGCTTAGCAAATTTATTTATACAGTCATTAAAGGGTATTAATTCTACGTAACGAACTGTTATAAGACAACATTTATGCAAAATAAATACTATAGAATGTGTTTCAGGAAATTCTTGCTCTTTATTAACGAGTTCCGTAATAGTTAGATATAACGCCTCATTTTCAACATATAACCTCTCAGAAATCTCAATTTGCGATATGTCCTTTAAAGTTGGTATTTCTATATTTAATGTATTTTTTACTATTACTTTTTCTTCATCTGTTATATTGAACAAATCAATCCATAATGTGGATTCATTAATAATATATTCTTCATTTTTTACTATAGAATTATTTTCCTTTAAATATGTAGTTATCATATAATCTCAAATATGTTTTTGTAGAGATTAACAAACTTCACTCTTTAAAGCAACTTAAAGCTTTTATTCTCGTAGATGATTCCTATTATTAAACTTCTTGCATAACCTATCTTAGAAAGAGGGACTTGAAAGAAAGACGGAAGCACTTGCAACCGCAGCGTACACGCAAGTAACGTGAGGATACAAGTACCGGATTGACGTACAAATCGCCTTTAGAAGGAGGTTATGCAAGGAGTCCATTTTCTAAATAACAAATAATATACAATATAAAACCATCCAAAAAATCCATGAATAATAGCCCATAATATTGATTTATTCACATTAAATGACATTACTATTGCAAGTATTGTTCCAAGAGCAATACCACCATATCCTAAGTAATTCATATATTTTATCCTTAATATTTTTTAATATTATTGTAGGGTATTTATTATATTTTATTAAGATACTTTATGAATTAAAAATAATTAATTTATATATTATTGCTTAAAAACTACTTTATGAGACTGTTAACAAAATAACTTTAATTGATAATTAAAGAAATTTTTTAGCGAAAATTAATAATATTTTTGAGAGGATATATCCTATTTCAAAAAAACCTTATAATTTATAGCTAAAAAGAGCAGAGAAGCCACAGACGAGGAACGGCAGCAGTTATGAAATGTTCGGTATTCGAGGGCTTACAAAGACATTGCTGCCAATTTTTTAAGTTCTGTCTGAATATATACGTTCCTTACAAAAGCAGAACTTTATATATTAATTATTTTTTTGCAGTAAGATTCCAAATTTTCTCTGCTTTACTTCCAAACCACCAAAAGCTTATTCCTAGAATTGTAAAAAACACTGCTTTATGAGTTGTATTCAAAAAATCTTGTATATAAATTAATAAATAAAAAAGTAACCCCGCAAGTTACCGCATTATCTTGTTTTGAACCGTGATAAATAGCTG
>NZ_AWXL01000020.1:15000-28970 GCF_000485845.1 Rickettsia gravesii BWI-1
CCGACTAATAAATACACATCATTATACTCTTTTAATTTAATCAGCATCCTTATTTTGGTTGGATCGGATTTTACTTCCACCGGTTCACCTAAATCCGCTTTTTTAATTAAATGTGCAGGGATAGTTGCAAATGATAATGAAAAACTTAAATAACTATTAGCTACTATAGTATTAGTAGATTTGTTTAAAACTATAGCCTCATCAAGCGAACGCATCTCTGCTTCAGTATTAAGTGTTTTAGTAAATAAAGCGGGATTGTGAATTAAATCGTAATACATATCGCTTAAATCTTCAGCAACGGCTAAAGCCGTTTCTTTTAGCTGTAATTTATGCTCGGCAATATAAGATTCTGCAACTATCACGGATTGATCAAGAACCGTAGAAATCTTCTTATCAAACCAAGCTTGAACACTAAGATTAAAAAAATAAACAGAAAATACCGAAACAATTATAGTTGGAATAGCTGCAACTAAACTAAAGGCAATTACAATACGATTTTGTAATTTAGAACTATCGTTAGTATTATTTTTAGTAAAAAATTTTTGAGTTAGTAAAACACCTAAAATTAAAAAAATTGCTAAATCAACTAATAAAAATCCAATAATCGTACTAAAATTCTTTGATTCTAAAGATATCACATAAAAAGTAGCACAAGCAAAAATAATAGCTGCTGTTGCTAAAGTAAAAATTAGTACTCTACTAGAAAAATAAGAACGTAAATTTTGTTTAAGATAACTAAGCATAGATACTGTTTATATGACTATAACAGTTCTTTATAACATAAAAAAAAGCTAATTGGAAATATTTCAAGTTTAAGTACCTTATTGTCATTTCTGCAAAAGCGGGGTGTTGTTGCATTGATTGTTTTTATGTCATTCCCGCGGAAGCGGGAATCCAGTCAAACATATAAAAACTTGTTTTTTTATTATATTTATTTCATCAAATACGTAAAATTTTGTATGGCTATTTTTTGGATTCCTGCTTTCGCAGGAATGACATCTTGAACGTTCGTACAACACATGGTCAAGCAACTAGATGACAATAAAAAAAGCTAGAAATATTAATATTTCTAGCTTTATATTTAGTATGAAAATTGTTTGAAATTTTATTCATCAAACATTTTTTTACGAGCAAATTTTCTCTGTCTTCTCGCTGCTTCTTGTACTTTACGAACACGTTTCGCTGAAGGTGTTTCATAATAACGCTGTTCTTTCATCTTACGAAAATAAAGCTCTCTTTGTAGCTTTTTCTTAAAATTCTTAAGCGTATTATCACAATTACCGGCGTGAACATTTACTAGTATCACTAAAATTACTCTCCTTAAAAGATATTGTGGTTTATTGCACTATACCCTATAATTAAGTTATATGTCAAGGTTAAAAATATGAGCATTCAAGAAGAACACCATATCAAAAAAATAAGCTTCGTGCAATCTTTATTAGAATTATTACCGTTTAATGAATGGAATAATAAACTACTCGAAGCAGCAGAAGAAAAATGCGGTTTTGCAAAAGGCTATAGCTTAATAGTTTTTCCAGAAGGTTTATCCGAAATAGTAGGATTCTTGGAAGAGTATTTAGATAATATTATGCTAGAAAGCTTAAAGATAATAGCAGAACCATCAAAAATAAGAGAAAAAATATCTTTAGCCGTAAAGATTAGGGTCAAAACCGTACTTCCTATTATTCATAGTAAGAATGCCGCTTATTTTGCATTAAACCCAATACAAGGAACTGAAGTTGCATTCCGTAGTTGTGATGCTATTTGGCGTTATGCCGGTGATAAATCTCTTGATCTTAACTATTATACCAAAAGAAGCTTATTGCTCTCGGTTTATGTTTCATCTATTCTTTTTTGTATCCAAGACGAATCAGAAAATTATATTGAAACCGATAAATTTATTGAGACTGCCGTAGAAAATATAGTAAAAACTTTCTCACAGATGAAAAAATTACTCGCCCCTTCAAATATCCCCATAGTTAGAATGTTTACGTAGATATGCTTAATGGGTAATATTAACTCCATATCAAATATAAAAATGCTATGAAACTTATAAATAAAGTTAATAATGAATTACATTTAATCACTTATCATAAGGCTGTAAAAGAAGCTCAAGCATTGTTTAAACAACATGGTTCTAAATCAGAATCATTTGTTGATGAATTTTTAAAGCAGAAATATCAAGAAGCAAATAAAGAAAATTCTAAATTTTAACTTGTAATCCAATAATGTCTTCTCATAACAATAATTCTTGATTCTTCTTCCTTGATGGCTTTACTTGCGGAAGAAAAAGGACAGGAAAAAATTATCCGATATATACAGCAGACAAAGTTTGGGCTAGCTTACAATTAAGTTGCAATATTGTTTTGATTCGCTAATTCACATAATATGAAAACTCACTTTAAAAAAGAATGTTCTAATAAAGAACATGAGAGAACATTAGTTAATAATCAAGTTATCCCTATAAGTTATTTCGGTGAAAATTCAAAAACACTGAAGATACTTTTCTCTGAACTTGCTAAAGCGTATAAAAATAATTTAGATCTTCAAGAGAAGATAAATGATGACAAATATTATTCTTATAAAACAGAAAAGAAATATGTAGGTTTAAAAGCAATCGCCTATACCGAAGAACAACAATATTGAGAAAAAGAGCTTATAGAAAAAACTAAATAAATCGAGTCGAAGCCAATATATACTTATCCACCTAGGAAAAAATTAAAAACTTATGATGATATTTCTTTAGCAAAACCAATTTATATATCCAACTATTAAATTATAACGTATGTATAAGACAAATTAAAGGCTATGAGCCAATTTATAAAAAAGCACGGATAGAGAAAGAGACGATAAAGAGCCGTACTGTTTACTAAATATAAGAATGTACCTGAGTATAAAGAGATTCAAGTGAAAAAATTTAACGCAGTGAAATATAATGAAGATATTAATAGTATAAAGATAACAATAAAGAATTTAATATTTAAAATTTGTGATTTTCTAGCTCTTATGAAAACTATTAATTTAGAGCAAAAACAAAAGCTTCTACTAAATTTAAGTAATAAAGTAGAAAGTGGTGCTAAAGTACAGTACCTTAGCGATTTAACAAAATATACTAAGGTTGAAGTAATGTTTAAATATTTAAATGAAGAGTGGAAATATCTAGGATACGAAGCACAAATATTATCGGCTTATGGAAACTGAAACGATAGGTAGTAACTAATAGTGAAATGAATTGAGTTAGACAAAATTTCTATATCATCTTTTAATCTGTAATACACCTTATTACTTTCTTAAATACCTTAAAAATTCTTGTATTATGACCTCTCTTGCATATAATTAAGATATTTTTAAAAATAATTTCTAAAATTAATGACAAATACTAAATATTATCCTGAAGTTAGCTCGAATGCTGATTTTGCAGGCTTAGAGCGAGAGATACTAAAATTTTGGCAAGACAATAATATATTCCAAAAATCTATTGATGATAGGCACGGAGAGTCAGAATTTATTTTTTATGACGGCCCGCCTTTTGCAAACGGTTTGCCGCATTACGGTCATTTGCTTACCGGCTTTATTAAAGACGTATATGCTAGATACCAAACCGTAAAAGGTAAGAAAGTCGAGCGTCACTTTGGCTGGGACTGTCACGGTCTTCCTGCTGAAATGCAATCAGAGAAAGAACTTGGCATTTCAGGGCGTCTTGCAATAGCTAATTTTGGTATAGAGAAGTTTAATGCACATTGCAGAGCTTCGGTAATGAAATATGCTAATGATTGGGAAGAATATGTAACTCGTCAAGCAAGATGGGTGGATTTTAAAAATTCTTATAAAACGATGGATAAGAATTTTATGGAATCCGTACTTTGGGCATTTAAGGAGTTATATAATAAGGGGGTATTGTATGAATCTATGCGGGTAATGCCTTATTCTTGGGCATGCGAAACACCGCTTTCTAATTTTGAAACAAGACTTGATAATTCTTATCGTGAGCGAGCCGATAAAGCTGTAACGGTGAGTTTTGTACTATGTCATCCCGTGGCTACGACCACAGGATCTTTTAAAGAATACCGTATACTCGCTTGGACGACGACACCTTGGACATTGCCATCAAATTTAGCCTTAGCAGTCGGTAGTGATATAGATTATGCATTAGTCCCTAAAAATGATGTTTGTTATATAATAGCTGCCTCTTCCGTCTCTAAATATGCTAAAGAATTAGGACTTAGCGGTGAAGAAAATTTTGAGATAATTAAAGGCTCAGAACTTCAAGGATTGAGCTATAAATCTTTATTCGACTATTTCGAGAATCATCCAAACAGCTTCAAGATATTTGCAGGCGATTTCGTGGTTGAGGGTGACGGCACGGGAGTCGTACATATGGCTCCAGGCTTTGGTGAAGATGACCAAATACTTTGTGAATCGAAAGGTATTGAGCTTGTTTGTCCTGTTGATAATAGCGGTAAATTCACTAAAGAAATTTCTGATTTAGAGGGCTTACAAGTATTTGATGCAAATGACAAAATAATAATCAAACTGAAAGAGCAAGGAAATTGGCTAAAAACCGAGCAGTATATTCATAATTATCCTCATTGCTGGCGAACAGATACGCCTCTTATATATAAGGCTGTTCCGTCATGGTACGTAAAGGTTACGCAGTTTAAAGATAGAATGGTAGAGTTAAATCAGCAAATTAACTGGATACCTTTCCATGTTAAAGATAATTTATTTGGTAAGTGGCTTGAAAATGCTCGTGATTGGTCGATAAGCCGTAATAGATTCTGGGGAACGCCACTGCCTGTATGGAAGTCCGATGATCCAAAATATCCACGCATAGACGTTTACGGCTCTATAGAGGAATTAGAGAAAGATTTTGGTGTTAAAGTTACTGATTTACATCGTCCGTTTATAGATGAACTGACAAGACCAAATCCCGACGATCCAACCGGTAAATCAACAATGTGTAGAATAGAAGACGTGTTTGATTGCTGGTTTGAAAGCGGTTCAATGCCATATGGGCAAGCCCATTACCCTTTTGAAAATAAAGAGTGGTTTGAGAATCATTTTCCGGCTGATTTTATAGTTGAGTATTCAGCTCAAACACGCGGATGGTTTTATACTTTAATGGTGCTATCTACTGCTTTATTTGATCGCCCACCATTTTTAAATTGTATATGCCACGGCGTAATTTTAGACGCTACAGGTCAAAAACTTTCAAAGCGTCTTAATAACTACGCCGATCCGCTGGAGCTATTTGATAAATACGGCTCTGACGCTTTAAGAGTTACGATGTTATCTTCAAACGTTGTTAAAGGTCAGGAGCTATTAATTGATAAAGACGGCAAAATGGTATTTGATACGCTTCGTCTATTTATCAAACCTATATGGAATGCTTACCATTTCTTTACGATGTATGCTAATGCCGATTCGCTTAAAGGCGAGCTTAATTTTAGCTCTAAAAACGTACTTGATGTTTATATATTATCTAAGCTTAAAATAGCCGTACAAAAAATTGAAGAGAGCTTAGATAATTTCGATACGCAAACAGCTTATCATGCAGTTTCAGAATTTTTTGAAGTGTTGAATAACTGGTATATAAGACGAAGCCGAGCTAGATTTTGGAAAAGCGAAAAAGATACAGATAAGCAAAATGCTTATAATACTCTATATTCATGTTTAGAAACCATGGCTATTGCGATGTCGGCACTAGTACCTATGATTTCGGAAGCGATATATAAGGGATTACGTCATTGTGAGGAGCATAACGACACGGCACTCTCAGGAAAATCAAACGTCATTGCGAGGAAAGACACAAGTCTTGACGAGGCAATTTCAGGAGTATCTCATAAGATTGCCACGGCACTTTCAGTGCCTCGCAATGACGAGATTAGCGTACATCTCTGCAACTACCCTACTCTCTCAGATTTTGAAATAAATCACGAGCTGGTTGCTACTATGGATAACGTGCTTGATATTTGCAGTAATAGCCTATTTATCCGAAGCACTGAAAATATCAGGGTAAGGCAGCCACTTGCTAGCATAGCTATTATCAGTAAACATAATAACAACCTCAAAGATTTTGAAGATTTAATTAAAGATGAAATTAATGTTAAGACGGTAATTTATCGTGACGATCTAGAGAATTACGCAAGCAAAAAACTATCTATTAATTTCCCAATGCTTGGTAAACGTTTGCCACATAAAATGAAAGAGATTATAGCCGCTTCTAAAAAAGGTGAGTGGGAAGCTATCGCAGGCGGCTTAGCTATATGCGGTGAAACCTTAAATAGTGACGAATATAAGCTAGTTTTAGAGCCGTATTCACATATCAAAGGAGCAGCAAGTTTTGAGAATAATAGTAGCTTATTAATACTTGATTTAGAGCTAACACCTGAGTTAATAGAAGAAGGATACGCAAGAGACATTATACGCTTTATACAACAGGCTCGAAAAGATGCCGATTTCTCTATCACTGACAGGATTTTAATTGAGATAATAAGCGAGTTTGATTTATCTAAGATAATTGATAATTATGGAGACTTTATTCAAGAACAAACTTTAGGCGGGTTTGCTAAAAATTTCATACCTGATTATGTAAGTAAAGTAGAATTAGAGAACCATCAAATACAACTTAAAGTTAAGAAATCGTAAATTATTTTACTATCAATTAAGATATTGATAATTTACTTAGATTAATCTATAGTACGCACGCTATAAATTAATTTAAGGTAAATTATCATGCACAACTCCTCCACAGCTCCGGGGGGTTCTAAAACTAAAAGAACTACTAAAACAGAAAATGTAATAACTCTAGGGTATTTAAAACAATATTTTGATGCGTTTCATCCTAAAGACGAGACAGCATTAAATATTGTAGCTAGCTTAGATGATCCGAATTTAAATAAAATAAATCTCATGGAAGGCCTTATATCGCAAGGTGCAAATAAATACAAAGCATTAGAATTTGCACTTAAAAACAATAATGCACAAGCTGAATATTTATTTAATCATCTTACGTTTGAACCTAATCCCAGCCTAATACAAGCAATACACAATAAAAGTTTAATTTTAGTAAAGTATTTTGTAGAAGAAAAAGGAGCGAATGTAAATTTTAGTCATTATGGTTCTAATACACTAAATGTTACTGCCGGTTTGGAAGAACCTTACAAAACAGACATTACGTGTGATCTTTTAATAAAAGGAGCAACTTATTTAAATACAACCTTAGAAGAAGCAGCACAAGGTGGTCAAAATGTAAACGATCTTCATAAGCAAATCTTTTTTAAAGCAATAAACGAAAATAAGCTTGAAGTAATTAAAAAATTTGTTGAAATATACGGTTTTGATGTTAATACTGAATATCGTTTTACACACCATTAAGTACCGCAAATTTAAAAAATAGAAAAGAAATTGCAAAGTATCTTTTATCTAAAAATGCTAATTTAGATGTAGCTCTAGAAATAGCAACAATATACGGTAATTTAAATGCGGTAAAAACATTATTAGATGCAGGGGCAAAGATTAACAGCAATAAAGATGTATCACCTTTAATGCTTGCATCAGAGCATGGCAGGTCACAATAGTAAAATATTTACTTAAACACGGTGCTAACTATAATGTTAAAGGATGGGAAAAAGATAACTTACATAGCGATGTATCGTGTCAACTAACTCAAATCACTGAGATTTCTACATTGTGTGAAAAAGCTAATAATCCTAACCACTAATATATATTAGAGAGGATATTAAAAACAATTATATCATCACATTATGACGGATATAAGAACTTATCATCAGAACAAATAAAGCAAAAATTTTCTAAATTCAAAAAACAACTATCTAAAGATTTACAAAATTTCGCAGAAATTAAAGCACTGTTAGAAGATTGTTTTGAAATAGGAACAACTATTACTGCAAACATCTTATTAATTTTCACTAAAAAATATCTGAAAATATAAATAATTGAATTATCCTTTACAGAACTTAGTATATCAAGCAAATTCTAATAATACCTGCCCTCTTACAACATTATCCTTTTCATTAACAAAAATTTTAGCTATTTTTCCGTCTCTTTCGGCAAGAATCAGGTTTTCCATTTTCATAGCAGTTAAAATCATAATTTCTTGTCCTGCCGTCACTTCCTGCCCTTCTTTCACCTTTATCGCAGCAATCTGACCGCTTAGAGGAGCTTGTAGTTCGGAGCTTTTTTCCACCACTACTTTTGAGACCATCAACGCTTCAAGTTCTGATATACGAGGAGAGCGTACAAAGGCTTTTACACTAATACCGGCATGCGATAATAAATAACCGGTTCTGATATTCTCAATTTTCACATTTGTCTTTTTACCGTTAATTATAGCCGTAAAAAGTTCATTACCTAAATTCCAGTTACTACGAATATATATTCTATCGCTTTCGTGACGTATATTATAGCCGTTTTCAACAGGTGTAATTAATACGGGAAATAGTTTATCATCGATAGTTACTACCCACCTTGTACCTATTTTGTTAGCCTGATTGTTAATATTGCCGGAAATTAAAGAAGCACGTCTTTGCTCCGATATATAAATAAAAATAGCCGTTGCTAAAAATACGGTAGTTACTTCTGAAGTTAGACTAGCTCCGGAAAAACCGTCAGGATATTCTTCTTGAATAAAGGCAGTAGAAATATCGCCGCTAACAAAGCGTGGATGTAGCATTACCGCTTCTAAGAAACTGATATTATGAGCAATACCGTTAATTATGTAAGAACTCAAAGCAGAATGCATTAGCTCAATTGCCTGCTCTCTTGTTTCACCGTAAGTACATAATTTTGCAATCATTGAGTCATAAAACATACTTACTTCGCCACCAAGCCCAATCCCTGTATCTATACGGATATTAGGACTCTTTGCAGGTTCGGAATAAGCTATAATTCTACCGCTAGAAGGTAAGAAACCTCGGCTTGGGTTTTCGGCACAAATGCGTGATTCAAATGCCCAACCTTTTAATTTTACATCATCTTGCGTAAATGATAATTTCTCACCGGCTGCGATTTGTATCATCTCTTCAACGATATCTATACCGGTAATTAGCTCAGTAACAGGATGCTCGACTTGCAACCTAGTATTCATCTCTAAAAAATAGAAATTTTTATTGCTATCTACTATAAACTCAACGGTACCGGCCGAATAATATCCCACTTTTTGAGATAAGGATATTACCTGCCGATACATTTCTTGCCTTATATCTTCAGTAATAAAAGAACTTGGTGCTTCTTCGATTACTTTTTGATGGTGACGCTGTATTGAACATTCCCGCTCTCCGAGACATACACTATTGCCGTATTGATCGGCAATTAGCTGAATTTCGATATGACGGGGAGTTTGAATTAACTTCTCAATAAATAATCTATCGTCACTAAAACTATTGGCTGCTTCAAGCTTTGCTGACTCAAAAGCATTGGCCATTTCAGCGGGATTATTCACTACTCTCATACCACGCCCACCGCCGCCGGCAGCCGCTTTTACTATTACCGGAAAACCAATCTCTTTAGCAATATCTATAGCTTGTTTAACATCGTTTATAGTTCCCATATAACCCGGCACGGTGCTAACTCCGGCTTCTATCGCTATCTTTTTTGCTTCGATTTTATCGCCCATTTTTTTAATAGTTCCGGCACTCGGTCCTATTAAAACAACACCTTCTCTTTTAAGAATATTGGCAAAATTTGGATTTTCTGATAAAAAACCGTAACCTGGATGTACTGCACTTGCGCCACTTTCACGAATCGCCGAAATAATATTTTTAATAGATAAATAACTTTCCGTTGCAGGGGAATCACCTATATAATAAGCCTCATCTGCATGCTGCACATACATTGAGTTTGTATCTGCTTCAGAATATACTGCAACCGACTTTATCCCCATCTTTTTTAAGGTACGTATTATCCTAACGGCGATCTCGCTACGATTAGCAATTAAAATTTTATCAAATAATGGTTTATTCATAGTTTTTTGTATCCTAATGTCATCCCGTGGCTTGACCACGGGATCTCAGAATATAGTCTGTGGCACAAGACCCCGTGGTCAAGCCACGGGATGACAGCTAAAGCGGCAAATTATCATGCTTCTTCCAAGGCAGTTCTACTTTTTTAGTACGCAGGAAATTTAACGCCTTACATATTCGCCATCTGGTATTTTGCGGTCTTATAATATCATCCAAATATCCCCTAGATGCCGCAACAAAAGGTGAAGTTACTACTTTCCTATATTCATCGATTTTTTGTTTTTTAGCTTCAGGGTTTTTACATTCTTCCTTAAATATTATCTCGGCTGCTCCCTCTGCCCCCATAACAGCGATTTCCGAATTAAACCAAGCATAGTTTACATCGCCTCTAAGATGCTTGGAGTTCATAACTATATAAGCACCTCCATAAGCCTTACGGGTAATTACAGTAATCTTCGGCACTGTAGCTTCCGCATAAGCGTATAACAGCTTAGCCCCGTGTTTAATAATACCGTCATGCTCTTGGGATGTACCAGGCAGAAATCCAGGCACATCAACAAGGCTTACTATAGGAATATTGAAAGCATCACAAAATCTAATAAATCTTGCTGCTTTTCTTGAGGCGTTTATATCTAAACATCCTGCTAAATGCAAAGGCTGATTAGCCACAAATCCTACCGGATAACCTTCCATATAACCAAAGCCAATAATGATATTCTTAGCAAAATCAGGTTGTAGTTCAAAAAATTCTCCTTCATCAACGATACGCTCAACAAGCTCTTTCATATCATAAGGCTTATTAGGAGTGTTAGGTATTAACGTGCTAAGAGACATATCAACTCTATCGGCAGGATCAACAGTCGAACGAACAGGAAGAGGACTACGATTGGATGACGGAAGAAAATTAAAGAATTTACGAATTTCAAGCAATGCTTCTATATCATTGTTGAATGCAAGATCGGCAACGCCGCTTTTAGTGGTATGCATCCTAGCACCACCGAGCTTTTCTTGGCTTACTTCTTCACCCGTAACGGTTTTTACTACATCGGGACCGGTTACGAACATATAAGAACTATTCTTAACCATAAATATAAAATCGGTTAAGGCAGGAGAATATACTGCACCACCGGCACAAGGTCCCATAATTAGGGTAATTTGAGGGATGACACCCGACGCTAAAACATTACGCTGAAATAATTCACCGTATCCGGCCAGAGCATCAACCCCTTCTTGAATTCTTGCTCCCCCTGAGTCGTTAATACCGATTACGGGAGCACCGGTTTCTATAGCTTGATCGATAATATCGCAGATTTTCTTAGCATGATATTCGCCGAGAGAGCCGCCGAGCACAGTAAAATCTTGGCTATAAATAAATACCAACCTACCGTTTATCGTACCGTGTCCCGTTACAACGCCGTCACCTAAAAACTTTTTATCCTGCATCCCAAAATTATCGCATCTATGGGATACAAACATACCTGTTTCGGTAAAGCTATTCGGATCTAATAATACTTCTATGCGTTCTCGTGCAGTTAACTTACCTTTTTGATGTTGTGAGTTGATCCTAACTTCACCGCCCCCTTGCCTTGCAATATTTCTTCTCGCATCCAGTAACTCAGGAGAGATTATATTACTTTGATTCATAGATTATTTATAGTTTTATTTTCCAAAATATCCAATATAATATAATAATGCTAATGTGAAAAGATAATTATTTATGTCATCTACCAAAGATATCAAAGAAGCACCGAAAAAAGCCAAATCACCGGCTAAATTTGATAATTTATCAACTGCCTTAAAAAAGAATTTACAAAGAAGAAAAAAAGTTAAAACGAAAGATACTACAAGCCAAGCTTCATCTGCATTACAAACAATAATAAAAAATTATACTGATTCTACGGACAAAAAAATTTCTCTTGTAGATGAATTAATAAAATCAAGACGCTTAGAAATAGAAAGTCAATAAGCACCACATTTGACATATTAATATAAATTGCTAATATTTGGGGAGTTTAGGTTTTGTTGCATAGCTCGCTTATGTCATTCCCGCCTACGCGGGAATCCAGGGTAAAGCGAGATAAATCGAGTTTTTAGTTTTAAAAACTTACTGTATTTATATTTTTTAATTACTGGATTCCTGTTTTCACGAGAATGACATAAGCGAGCTATGCAACAAAATTGGCATTTAAAATATTTTATATCATGGACACAAACAAATTATATCTTTTCAAAGATAGACGATTTTTACCGAATTTTATAGTGCAGTTATGCGGTTGTCTTAATGATAATATATTAAAAAATGCTCTGGTAATCCTTATAACTTATGGTATTTCAGGAGCTTTAAGTAAATATAATAATCTACTTGTTTTAATTGCTAATGCTACTTTTGTATTACCTTTTATAATATTCGCAAGCATAGCAGGACAAATTGCCGACAAATACGAGCGTGCAAATCTTATTAAAATTATTAAGATTTGTGAAATCGGTATAATTGCCTTTGCAATTCACGGATTTCATCATAATAATCTATTAATCCTGTTTTGTTCTATTTGCTTAATGGGTATACATTCTACTTTTTTCGGTCCAATCAAATATAGCGTATTACCTGATCACCTAAATAAAGACGAACTACTTGGAGCTAACGGCTTTGTTGAAGCCGGAACTTTTATCGGTATTTTTATCGGTACTATAATCGGCAGCTATTATACAATCAGCAATAATTTTATAATTTATTCCTTAATTACCATCGCTTTTCTTGGCTTTATTACAAGCCTTTTTTCCCCAAAATCTAAAAACGCAAATCGTGATATTAAAATAAATTTTAATATTATAGATGAAAGCATAAATATGATTAAATATGCCAAAGCAAAAAAACAGATATATTTAGCTATACTTGGTATTTCATGGTTTTGGTTTATCGGAGCTGCTATAATTTCTCAAATACCTTTACTTGCTAAGATAACTTTTAAAGCTGATGAGAATGTTGCTAATTTATTTTTAGCGGTTTTCTCGCTTGGTGTTGGGGTCGGTTCGTTTTTATGTAGCAAAATATTTGAAGATGAGATTACCGTTAAATATCTATTTATTTCAGCCCTAGGCATTAGTATTTGCGGTATTGATTTATTCTTTGCAAGTAGAATTAGCTCAGTTAACTACGAACCTACTCAGCTAAAAAGTATTTTAGTATTTTTATCGAAAAGACATAATTGGCGAATAATTATAGATTTGTTGTTCTTAGCTGCAATAGGCGGATTATATATCGTTCCTCTTTTTGCGATATTACAGCATTACGCAAACCCTGCTCATCGTAGTCGAATTATTGCCGTTAACAATCTTATCAATTCTATTTTCATGGTGGGATCAACAATAATTCTATCTTTATTATTTTACCTAAATTTCACTATACCCTGGATTATATTATTTATTAGCCTAGCTAATATAATCGTTACTATACATATTTACCGTTTAATACCTGAAGTTAAAGTTATTCCGTTTAAGCTATTGCGAAGAATATTCCAAATCTGTTTTGATCTTATGTATAAGGTTGAAGTTAAAGGATTTGAAAATTTTCAAAAAGCAGGTAAAAAAGTAGTAGTGGTCGCTAACCATATTTCATATCTAGATCCGCCACTAATTGCTACTTACTTACGAGAAGAAATGACTTTTGCAATTAGTCCCGATATACAAAAAATATGGTGGATTAAACCGTTTTTACGTATGGCAAGAACTTTGCCGGTTGATCCAAATAACCCAATGGCAATAAAGACTTTAGTAAAAGAAGTACAAAAGGATCAGAAAGTAGCAATTTTCCCTGAAGGTAGAATAAGCGTTACCGGCTCTTTAATGAAAATATACGAAGGACCGGGAATGATTGCCGATAAAGCCGGTGCTACCGTCTTACCGGTTAGAATAGACGGTACTCAATTTACTCATTTATCAAAATTAAAAAACATATTAAAAAGAAAAATATTTCCTAAAATTACTATA